>NZ_OY781884.1:0-300000 GCF_963677155.1 uncultured Draconibacterium sp.
ACGGTTGCCTAACTACCAGTTCGGCGTGTTGAATTCGTTTGACTTTGAACGCCTGCAAGAGTTAGGTGTAACCGAAGATCGTATTGAATGGTTACCCAACCCGGTAACTTTTAATACTTCGGATAATCTGCCCGAAAAAGCAGCTGCCAAACATGCCATTTGTGAAGAGTTAAATATAGATGCTAACAAACTTTTAGTGACGTATCCGGTTCGCGTAATTCAGCGAAAAAATATTGGTGAGTTTATTTTACTTTCCATTTTATTCCGACACCGTGCAAATTTTGCGGTAACACAGCCTCCACAAAACCCGGTTGAGATTGAAATGTACAACCAGTGGATTAATTTCTGTAACGAGAATGAAATTGACATTGTGTTTGAAGCTGGCAAAAAAGTAAACTTCGAAAAGTTATTACGTGGAACTGACTTCTGCATTACCACAAGTTATAAAGAAGGTTTTGGCATGGTATACCTCGAACCGTGGTTACTCGATACGCCGGTTGTTGGCCGCGATATTGATTTTATTACCCGCGATTTTAAAAACGATGGTTTTAGCTTTCCCACGCTATATTATAAGTTGAATATTCCCGGAATTAAAACAGATTTCAAAGATCTGAACTTAAAAATGCAGATGGAGATCATTTCCGGTGTTATTAGCGGAAAGATAGAAAAACCCAAATTATTTGAACAAAACCCCATCTTAAACACTTTGTTTAGTGACGTAAAGTCACACATAACAGAAAAAAACAAGACAATCATCAAAAACAACTATTCTTTACAGGGATATGGAATTAAACTTCAGAAACGATATAAAAAAATGGTTGGATAATTCAGAAAATCTGCAACCAATACCTACCACTTTTTGCCCTAATTTAAAGACCGATTCAAAAGAAAAAGTCAAAGCCGTAATTTTCGATATTTACGGTACTTTGCTTATTTCATCGTCGGGAGATATTGATCAGGCATCGCTGAACAACGAGAATATGCGAACCGCGATGGAAGCCGGCGGATTCGACCTATCGGGGTGCAAGCATGAAACGTACAGCTTTCTGCTCGACCAGTTACAAGAGCAAATAAAAAAGCAACACAAAGAACTAAAAAACCAAGGTCATCCCTACCCCGATGTCGATATTTTTAAGGTTTGGAAAGGCATGTTTGAAGTGGCTGAGAGCAAAGGATTGATAAAATTGGGTGGCAACGAATCGTGGGCAGATGCCATAATGGTTTTCGAACTGCTGAGCAACCGTGTTTACCCCATGCCGGGGATGAAAGAAGTACTACAGGAAATAAAGAAAATGGGCATCCCCATTGGTATTGTTTCCAACGCGCAGTTCTATACTCCTATTATCATGAATTATTTTCTGACCGGTGAATTTTCAACCGATCAACATATCGATCTTTTTGAGGAGGACCTTTCGGTGTACTCGTTCAAGGAACTACGGGCAAAACCCGATACGGCTTTGTTCAACAAATTTATTCCGGTATTGAATAGCAAATACAATATCGAACCATCGGAAACAATATTTGTAGGCAACGACATGCTGAAAGACGTTTACACGGCCACAAAAGCAGGCTTGCGAACCGTGCTGTTTGCCGGCGACGAACGCTCACTGCGACTGCGCGAAGACGACCCGCGCGTAAAAGGAATGTTTCCTGATTTTATTATCAACGATTTAAAACAACTTACGAAAATTATAGGATGAAGCTAAACGATTTAAGAATAGGAATTATCCACTCCTTAATTGGCAAAAACGATGGTGTTTCCATTGTTATCGACCAAACAGTTGAAGCCATGTCGGAGCATATGGGCATTAATATTGGTAACTTTTTCTTTTTGGCCGCCCACTCGTCGCCGCGTTTTAATGCGCAAACAAACGATGTATTCTGGCACAAAAGCGAAGCGCACAAAAACATCTTGAATAACTTTAACAATCCTGATACGGAAGGGTTGGATGAAATGATTCATGAAAATGCGCTCTATGCTAAAAAGGTAATTCAGGAGTGGGTTGACGAAAACGATATCGACCTGATTATTGCACACAACACCTCGCATCCGTATAATTTTATTACTGCCGTAGGTTTGGGATATTATATTGAGGAATTACGCGCTGAGGGAATTATCTGGCCGAAACTAATGGTATGGTGGCACGACTCGTATTTCGAGCGCAATATTTTTTCGAATCCCAACGAGGTTATTCAGAAATATTTGAAATACCTGCCAGGGGTTACTTTTGTAAATTCGATTGCCTTTATTAATAAGCAACAAATCGATTTAGGAAAACGACTTTTTGAAAAACACAACGCCAGCAAACTGGAGAAATTCTTTAAACTGCGCACAACGGTGGTTCCAAATACCTGCGAAATTCCATGGAGTTGGGAAAACATTGATCCAGAAACAGATGAACGAATTAGTCCCGCTCAAGACAATTACAACGATTCGTTTTTTAAAGACATCGGCCTTATTCAGCAAGTTGAAAGCCGTGGTTTTACAATGGACGAAACTGTAATTCTGTTGCAACATACCCGCGTTGTTCCACGAAAGAAAATCGAGTTAGCTATAGATCTGGCTTTTGAACTGGAAAAGAAATTCACCAAAAACCACAAGAAAAAATGTGTTGCCGTAATTGTTAGTGGTCACTCGGGCGACGAGCAAAACCAGTACCTCAACAATCTTTACGTGCATTACACTGAACTTTGCCAAGCACATCCGGACAGTAATGTTGTGCTGATATTTGGCGAACACAACATCCTTTCGCACCGCGATATTATTGTAGACCGGAAGTTCTACAAATTTGCTGAAGTACCTTCTATTGTAGCTGCTCATGGCGGAATTGGAACCTATTTCAGCGATGTGGAAGGTTTTGGCAATAACCTGCTTGAAATGATGTCGTACGGACTGCCTGCAGTTATTAACAAATACAAGGTATACAAAGAAGAAATTGAACAATATGGTTTCGATCTTCCGGCAATTGATGGTGGCGGCGTAACCGAAGAGTTGGTTGATTCGGCGTATCGACTACTTACCGATATTCCTTACCGAAACAAAGTAGTAATACACAACCTGCAGATTTTAAAAGAAAAGCTCGATCATAAAATAATTGCAGACAAACTCGAACCGATTATAAAAAGTATGTACATGCGGGAATTATAAAACAATTATTCATGTTAATTATGCCATAAAAGGTATGTTTTCAAAAGACAGACATGCCGATTAGAACAACAATTTTATTATATTTAGAATGTTGACGGTATAGCGCCGCAATTATCAGTTATTTGACAATTAAAATAATACTAGAAAATGGGAGATTTTTATCAGAATGGATTTGTGGCAACGCTGCATAATTTACGTGCCAGACCTTATGAAGAGCTGGAACAAAAATTGGAACAATTTAGTAAAAAACGCCCCATTGGCTTAATCATTCCTTCCCTGTATTCAGAACTTTCGCGTCAGGCATTAAAAGATATTGTATCGATTTTAAAAGGAATACCATACGTTTCGGAGATCGTAATTGGATTAGATCGTGCCGATGATTATGAGTACAAAAATGCGCTTGAATTCTTTTCTGAATTACCACAGCATCACCGGGTGTTATGGAATGACGGACCACGCATGCAGGATTTTAAAAAGAAACTGGCCTCAAAAAACATTGTTACCACCGTTCCAGGAAAAGGACGAAATGTATGGTTTTGTTTTGGCTACATGATTGCCTCGAACCGATCAGAAGCAATTGCCCTGCACGATGCTGATATTATCACCTATAACCGCGAAATGCTGGCACGACTGGTCTATCCCGTTGCCGATCCATCGTTTAACTTTAAATACTGTAAAGGCTATTATTTCAGAACCGATGATGAAAAATTACATGGCCGGGCCGTTCGGTTACTGGTTACCCCGCTGTTACGAACCTTAAAAAAATTACTTGGCCATCATACTTACCTCGAATATCTCGATAGTTTCAGGTATCCGCTTGCAGGCGAATTTTCAATGCGTGCCGACATTATTAAAACCATTCGTATTCCTTACGATTGGGGGCTTGAAATTGGAATTCTGAACGAAGTAGAACGTAACAACTCTTTTAACCGGATTTGCCAGGTTGAAATTGCCGATCGTTACGACCACAAACATCAATCGCTTTCAGCTGAGGATGCCGAAAAGGGACTTTCAAAAATGAGTCGCGATGTTTCGCGTGCAATTTTTGCCAAACTGGCCTCTGACGGAATAACCCTATCTCCCGAGTTTTTCAGAACGCTGAAAGCGACTTATTACCGTATTGCACTGGAATTTGTTGAACTATACAAAGCCGATGCAGCAATGAACGGACTATCATACGATTTCCACAAGGAAGAGGAAGTGATCGATTTGTTTGTGAAGAATGTATATCAGTCGGGTATCGCCTTTCTTGATAATCCCGATAACGTACCACTTATGCCTAGTTGGAAACGTGTACAAAGTGCATTCCCGGGCATATTGGAGGAGTTTCATGAGATTGTTGAAGCAGATAACAATATCCTCTAAAACCTAAAAATATGATTAATCCCGATAGTTCTTTTATCAAAAAAATTGAAAATCGATTACGGTTCATCTATAAAGAAACGTATAATGAATCGATTCTTTCCGATCTGATACGCGTGATTTCGTCGTACCGGATCAATTCATCAAAAGGCCAGAAATGGAACGAAAAGGATGTGGTTCTGATCACTTATGGCGACAGTATAAAAACAGATGATGAAGCTCCTTTGCAAACATTGCGCGCTTTTTTGAACGAAAAGCTGAACGAACAATTAACTCTTGTACATATTTTGCCATTTTCCCCATACAGCAGCGACGATGGATTTTCAGTAATCGATTTCAGAAAGGTGAATCCAGAACTTGGCAACTGGAACGATATTGAAGACCTGACAAAAGATTATGATCTAATGGCTGATTTGGTGATAAATCATGCATCGAGCAAAAGCCAGTGGTTTAAAAACTTTTTAAAGCAGCATGGAAAAGGTAAAGACTACTTTATTACTGAAGATCCAGAAAAAGATCTTTCGCAGGTTACACGCCCAAGAAATACGCCACTATTAACCCAATATGAAACCGCAAACGGCACCAAACATGTTTGGACCACTTTTAGTGCCGACCAGGTGGATTTGAATTTTTCGAATCCCGAACTGCTGGTTGAAATGATGGACATTTTGCTTGGATATATCGACAAAGGTGCACGGATTATTCGCCTCGATGCAATAGCATTTTTATGGAAAGAAATTGGCACAAGCTGTTTGCATTTACCAGAAACACACGAAGTGGTAAAACTAATGCGCGATATCGCCGAATTTATTAATCCGAATACGATAATATTGACCGAAACCAATGTGCCTAACAAAGAAAACCTGAGCTATTTTGGCGATGGCGACGAAGCGCACATGGTTTACCAATTCAGCCTCCCTCCCCTGTTGCTACATGCCTTGCATACGGGTAATTCAAGTTATTTAACAACATGGGTAAAAAGCTTACCTCAGCTTGACGGAAATAAAACCTTTTTCAATTTTACTGCTTCTCACGACGGTATTGGTGTTCGTCCGCTGGAAGGACTTTTGCCCGACGACGAAAAGAACACTTTGGTGGAAAATATGAAAGGTTTTGGCGGCATGGTAAACTACAAATCTAACCCTGACGGTAGCCAAAGTCCGTACGAATTAAACATCACCTATTTTGATGCGCTTAAAGGCACACACAAGGGCGAAGACCTGCTACAGGCTGAACGATTTCTGGCTTCGCAGATTTGCATGATGAGTTTAGCAGGCGTTCCGGCATTTTACATTCACAGTTTAACTGCCACGCCAAATTATTACGAGGGGGTTGAAAAAACTCAGCACAACCGCACTATAAATCGCCGCAAATGGCAGCTGGATGAGTTGAAGGATCTGCTAAATAGCGATACCCCTCAGAAAAAAGTATTTGAATCATTGCAACAACTTATTCTGCTAAGAAAAAAACAGGCGGCTTTCCATCCAAATGCCGGCCAGGAAATTCTTGATTTTGGAACCGATTTATTTGTTTTGAAACGTGAAGCAAAAGATCAAAAAATATTGGTGATTATCAATCTCAGCAACAAAGAAAAGGAAATTGAGATTCCGAATACATTTACTTTTGATTTGATTTCGGATTCCACTATTTCTTCAAAAAAACTGAGTGCTTATCAGTGTTTGTGGCTAACTCAAAACAGATCGAGAAAATAGCTTAAAAATGCCGATGCAAAAACATCGGCAGCAAAAACGGGATAAAAATTACAACTTTATCCTAAGTATTTAAGCGAAATTGGAAATCTAGTTGAAGAACTGCACCTTGAGGAAGACCTAAAAACAATAATGAGCAAAGTTCCTGTTTTGCAGGAATTGGAGCCTGATTTTTTTATCGATCAGGTTGAAGAACATAAAGGTTATTTTATTGTCTACCAACATGCTGATTTGAAAGAATTTCAACATGTAATTACACAAATTAGATACAATCGTGTTTGCAATCTTTTTGATGCTGAGCTAGGCATACTATTCAGTAGAGGCCCCCCATACATATCGTACACATTTTCTCGGGAGTAATGGATCTGGATGCAAAAATATTTAGGTAAAGAATTTATAAAGCTTTAGAGGCAACACATTAAAAAAAAGCCCGGAAGTTATTCAATACCGGGCTTTTTGCGTTATTGTAAGGACTCTATTTCCTGTAATTTTGCTTTAACCTCTGCGTCATCCGCTCTTAACTCCAAGGCTTTTCTGTAGTAGAAACGGGCCACATTATAATTCCCCGCTTCGAAAGCACTATTGGCCGTAGTTTTAAATTTCTCAAACTGCTGCTGACTACGCCCGGCAACACGCTCTGCTACACGACGTTCAATTTCACGTAACTGTTCTTTCGGATAGTTTTCATTATCCTTTTGCGACAAGGCCCGATTGTACCAACCTCTGGCCACTGCCAGCTCATTATTTCTGAAGCTTTCATCTGCAAGATCGATAAAACGTTGATATTCCCGATCCCGTTCGCTAAGCATCATATCGCCCAGTATTCGATTAATTTCGGCAATACGCTGTGGCGGATAAGATTCTTCCGGTTTCAAATCCTGTGCTTTATAATACCAGGCTCTCGACACGTTGTACTGCTCAATGTCAAATGAACCATCGGCTTTTTTAATGATCTCATCATAAAGCGCATTCAACCCCGACTCTTCCATAATTCGCTGTTCGTCCAACTCCTCTTCCAGTGCAGCAAGCTGTTCTCTTCTTCTCTCCAAGTCTTCAGCATTAGCTTGTTCCTGTGCCAGTTGCTGACGTTCGTTTTCACGAATTGCATCGATTTTCTGTATCTGCTCTTTTGGATATTTTTCATCAGGTTTTACACCTAAAGCAATTTCGTATTGTAAACGAGCATCATCATACGATTGTGTTCTGAAATGCCCATCAGCCACAACAATTACACTTCTGTATTTTTCGTCAATAGCTTGCTGCTCAAGAATTCTATCTATTTCTGCAATTTGCTCTTTCGGATACGTTTCTTCTGGTTTTAATGCCAACGCCTCGGTGTAATTCTCTTTTGAAGCGATGTAACTATTTGCTGAGAAAAAACGGTCGGCCTGCATGATCAGATTTGCGTACTTACGATCCAACTCTTTCTGTGCTGCCTTCGCAGCAGCCAATTCTCGTACTACTCTGTCAATTTCATCGATGCGTTGATGCGAATAGCTTTCATCCGGTTTTATATCCAGAGCTGCGCGGTATTCATTGCGTGATTCTTCGTAGTTCTCTGCAGAAAACAGCTCATCGGCACGGGTAATGGCATCGTTGTAGTTTTTATCCTTCTCTGCCTGAATCGCTGCCAAACGGGCGGCTTCCGCTTCAGCCTCTTCTCTAGCCAAACGCTCTCTTGTGCTTACTATCGAGTCGATTTTTGCCAGCTGTTCATCTGGGTAGGTTTCGCCTGCCTTGGCTTGCTTTGCATTATTGTAAGCGGCAATGGCTGCCTCCCAGCCTTCGCGACGGAATTCACGGTCACCCTCTGCAACAGCTTCTTCGTAAGCTTTTTGTGCAGCTGAAAGTTGTGACAAGACAGTTCCTATTTCATCAATACGTTGCTGCGGATATGATTCTTCCGGTTTAATATTTAATGCTGCGCGGTATTCGTTGCGTGATTCTTCGTAATTTTTAGCAGAAAACAGCTCATCGGCACGGACAATGGCATCATTATAGTTTTTATCCTTCTCGGCCTGAATCGCTGCCAAACGGGCGGCTTCCGCCTCTGCCTCTTCTCTTGCCAAGCGCTCTCTTGTACTTACTATTGAATCAATTTTTGCCAGCTGTTCATCTGGGTACGTTTCATCTGCTTTTGCTTGCTTTGCTGTATTGTAAGCGGCAATGGCTGCGTTCCAGCCTTCACGACGGAATTCACGGTCACCCTCTGCAACAGCTTCTTCGTAAGCTTTTTGCGCAGCGGAAAGTTGTGACAGGACAGTTCCTATTTCATCAATACGTTGCTTTGGATAGCTTTCATCCGGTTTTATATCCAGAGCTGCGCGGTATTCGTTGCGTGATTCTTCGTAATTCTTAGCAGAAAACAGCTCATCAGCACGACCAATGGCATCGTTGTAATTTTTATCCTTCTCGGCCTGGATCGCGGCCAAACGGGCGGCTTCCGCCTCAGCCTCTTCTCTTGCCAAGCGCTCTCTTGTGCTTACAATCGAATCGATTTTTGCCAGCTGTTCATCTGGGTACGTTTCATCTGCTTTCGCCTGTTTAGCCGTATTGTAAGCTACAATTGCTGCGTCCCAGCCTTCGCGACGAAATTCACGGTCCCCCTCTGCAACAGCTTCTTCGTAAGCTTTTTGTGCAGCGGAAAGTTGTGACAGGACAGTTCCTATTTCATCAATACGTTGCTGCGGATACGATTCTTCCGGTTTTATATCCAGAGCTGCGCGATATTCATTGCGTGATTCTTCGTAATTCTTAGCAGAAAACAGCTCATCAGCGCGGGCAATGGCATCGTTGTAATTTTTATCCTTCTCGGCCTGAATAGCTGCCAAACGGGCGACTTCCGCCTCGGCTGCTGCTTGAGCAAGACGTTCCTGCTCGGCAATTAAACCATCAATTTTATCCATCATTTCAGGAGGATAAGTCTCTTCTGGTTTAAGCTGAGCAGCTTCAGCAAATGTTGATTTCGCACCGCCATAATCTTCCCGTGCAAACAATCGATCTCCCTCTGCAATCAAATCTTTGTATTGCCTGTTCAAACGAGCTATTTCGGCTAAAGTCGAAGCAATTTCATCCAATTTATCCTTTGGATACTGCTCCTTTGGTTTTATTTGCAAAGCTTCGGTATACTTTCCTCTGGCATCTTCGTAATTTTTCAGTGCCAGCATATTATCAGCCTGCTCAATTAACTGTGCATACTGCTCATCAACTCCCTGCTGAGCTATAATTTGGGCAATTTCAGCAATTCGCTCCTGTACATGTTTATCACCCGCTTTTAATTCATTGGCCTTTTCATAAAGCGATTTAGCGGTAGCATAACTTTCTGCATCAAACTGTTTATCGGCCTGACTAACAAACTCGTTAAAGTTATTTAGCGTATAAAGAATCTGACTGATCTCCTCAACCCGCTTTTTTGTTCTTGGCTCATCAGGAACCAATTCCAGTGCCTGCTCATAATTCGACAAAGCTTCGGGATAATCTTCCTTTTTGTAGGCTTTATCGGCAGCTGAAATAAATTTATCAAACTCCATCCGGTTAAGGATGTCCTTCATTTGCTTTTTCGTTTCCTCAATGCGGCGTGTAGCCTTTATGTCGCCGGGTTTATACGACAATGCATTTTCGAACGACGTAAGTGCCCTATCGAAAAATTGTTTGGAATACATGCGCTCCCCTTCCGACATCGCATCGTTATAGTTTTTCTGATCTTCCTGATTTTTGCGCTGTTCGGCAAGCAAACCATTAATTTCGGTAATTTTAGTCTTCGGGTATTGCTCGCTGGGTCTGATCTCCAGCGCCTGATTAAACAGGCCCAATGCCTCATTGAATAACAATTCGTCGATTGCCTGATCCCCCTGCTCAATCAGGTTCTGATAATTTCCGGCAAGTCGTTGTTGTTCCTGCAATTCAGCAAGTTTTTTCAACTGATCGTTAACATACTGATCAAACGGTTTTATGGATAGTGCCCGGTTATAAGATTTTTTGGCTTCGGGCAACTGACGATTAGCAAGGTGCAAATCACCTTCTTTAACCAATTTATTGAAGCGGGCAAGCATTGCTGCATCCAACTCCTCGGCAGCCATTATTAATCCAAGCAGATCATTAATCTCAGCAATCCGGTCTTTCGGAAACTGTTCACTCGGAAATATTTTGCTGGCAGCTTTATAACCGTCCAAAGCTTCCAGAAACTCTTCGTTGCTGTATTCTTTTCCGGCCTGTTCCAGTAATTCGTTGTATTCTTTCCGAAGTTCTGCCAGTTCGGCACGGGTTAATCGCGCCATAAAATCAGCATTCTCATCTATCTGTTGCGCCTGTGCTATGGCCTGATTAATCAGTCGCTCAATTTGCGCATCGTTGTAGTATAGCTCCTTTACAAAATTATCAACGCTTGGGCTGTAAAATATTTTTAGAATAGTATTCTCTGCAAACGAATTATCGATTCCGGGAATTTCAGTAAACAAATTAATATTTACCGGAAACGGGGGGAATTTAGGATCGGCACTCAATACATCTCGCGGAACAGCGGTTTCAACCACAATTTTTTGGCTAAAATTTCCTTCGTGTTCAAAAATCAGTTCCCATTTGTGGTTCCAGTTCAATTCCACATTGTATTTTCCATCGGCACCAATTCCATAATTATCCAATCGTCGCCCATCGCGGTACATTTGGATTATAGCTCCTTCCGACGATCCTTCCTGAACGGTAACCGCACCTTCAACAGCCAATCCATTGGCACGCTGAGCCAATGACCGGCCAACACAAAAAACAAAAATTAAAATGGTAATTATCGTTGTAAAACCCTGCTTCATATCAATTTGTTAATTAACAAAGAACGAAAATAAAAACAAATAATTATACGCTAAATAAAATGTAGTTTGTTTTTCTTCCGGGGGTAGTTTTTTACAAAATGTACTAATTGAGACCAATTTAATTACATTTTTCGACTATTATATGTTATTTTGGCGCTTCATTCATTTATCCGCCGCTTTAATATGACAACAAAACGCGAAGCATCACTTTTTCTGGCATTGTTGCCCATTCTTATTTTAATAGGTTTGCTAACCCTTAACGTATTACTTTTTGACGATACATTATCTGGCGCCAATCAGGTTGCGTTGATGCTGGCAGCTGCTATTGCCGGCCTTGTTGCCCATCGTTTAGGTTTTAGCTGGGACAGAATCAGCACTAAAATCGTTTCTACGATAGGTTCGGCAATGCCTTCCATTTTAATTCTATTGTTGATAGGTTCGCTGGCAGGAACCTGGCTAATCAGCGGTGTTGTTCCGGCAATGATATATTATGGATTAGATATTATCAGCCCCAAAATGTTTTTGTTTACGGCAGTTGTGGTGAGTGCTATAGTTAGTGTGGCCACCGGAAGTTCGTGGTCGACAATTGCCACCATAGGAATTGCGCTACTTGGCATTGGGAAAGCCATTGGAATTGACGAAGCTATTGTTGCCGGGGCTATTATAAGTGGTGCTTATTTTGGCGATAAAATGAGTCCTTTGAGCGATACAACAAATCTTGCTCCAGCAATGGCCGGTACTGATTTGTTTACCCACATAAAATACATGACATTAACCACGATACCAACGATGACCATCACCCTGGTCATTTTCCTAATCATGGGGTTAAACTACGATTTTTCAAATGCCACTATAAATGTAGAGGATGTCAAACAAGCCATTGACGCTACTTTCAATACCAGCCCGTTATTATTCCTGGTACCAATAATTCTTATTACCGTAA
Source organism: uncultured Draconibacterium sp. (assembly GCF_963677155.1). Taxonomy (NCBI): domain Bacteria; kingdom Pseudomonadati; phylum Bacteroidota; class Bacteroidia; order Marinilabiliales; family Prolixibacteraceae; genus Draconibacterium; species uncultured Draconibacterium sp. The sequence continues at coordinate 11,968 of NZ_OY781884.1, forward strand.
TTATTCTAAAAGTACCACCACTTCCATCCTTGTTAATCGGAACTTTATTGGGCGGTTTGTTTGCCATAATTTTTCAACCCGACATTATAAATGCTGTTGCAGGTAAGGTAAACAACTACGGAACCGCATCGTACTATTCGGTTATGCAAGCGATGTTTGGCGATGTTAGTTTAACTACATCAGATGCCAATGTAAACGAATTGCTGAGTACTTCGGGAATGCGTGGAATGCTCGACACTGTTTGGCTGATACTTTCGGCAATGGTTTTTGGCGGTGTAATGGAATCGGCAGGTTTATTAAAACGAATTACACAACCAATTATAAAATATGCCAAAAGCACTGGTAGTTTGGTAGCATCAACCGTTGGAACCTGTATTTTTTTCAATACCACAGCTTCCGATCAGTATATTGCCTTGGTAGTACCCGGGCGGATGTACCGAAAAGCTTATGAAGACAAAGGTTTAAAGCCGGAACTATTGAGTCGCACACTGGAAGACAGCGGAACAATTACCTCAGTGCTCATTCCGTGGAACACCTGTGGTGCAACCCAATCAAGAGTACTCGGTGTTGATACATGGTCGTATGCTCCTTATGCCTTTTTTAATATTATCAGTCCGCTAATGACTATTCTATTTGCTTACCTGAATATCAAAATCAGGCGATTTGCAAAAGACGAAAAACCGTTGGAAGTAAAAGAAGACTGATATGGTAAAAAAAGAATTACGTTAGTCTGTTGTTAATTTAGGCTAATAGACTTAAGATAATTTAAATATCCTTCCCAAAACTGACTTTCCTTGAATGTTGCATTTGTATAATTGCCAATCTCAATAATAATGAATCCACCTCCTGATTAATTCTTCTTTCAGGTGCTATTTCCATAGAAACAATTACTTTTGCGCCCTAAAGCCGCAATTCTTCAATTTTTAAACAGGAAACGATTGATACCAAAAATCGTTATATGGAGCATATTGATTATAATTCAGACTGGCGCAAAGTAGCGTCAACTATTTACAAAAAGCCTACCGATTCCAAAATTTATGGCATGGTAGAGTTAGATGTTACCGATATTGAAAAATACATTGCCAAAAAGAGAAAGGAAGGCTTAAAAACCACACTTACTTATATTATAACACTCATTATTGGAAGGGCAATAAGAAACGAAGTGCCAGAACTGAACACGTTTGTGAAGGGCTCGAAAATTGCCCAGCGTAAAAATGTTGACGGTGTAGTTAGTGTTTTGCTCGCCGGAGGAGAAATGGGCTCAGTAAAAGTTGAAAATGCCGATCAGCGCACTATTCAGGAAGTTACCGACGAAATTGCAGAACATATCCGCCAGTCGCGAAAAGGAAACGAACGCGACGAAATGCAATCGAAAAATATGCTGGCACGGGTTCCGTGGCCTTTCCGCAAGTGGTTATTCCGCCTATATCGTGTACTTACTATCGATTGGGGGATTTCATTGCCGGGACTCGGTCTCGATTCAAACAGTTTTGGATCGTACGTGGTTTCAAATATTGGCACCGTTGGTCTTGATACCGGTTTTGGGTCGTTGCTACCTTCATCAAACGTTTCGCTTGTAATGATTCTCGGTTCCATTCAGAACAAACCTGCGGTTGTTAACGGGGAAATTGTACCGCGCCGAATCATGTTACTATCTGCCACGCTCGACCACCGTGTAGTTGACGGATCGCATGGTGGGCGCCTGTTCCGACATATCAAATACCTGTTGAAGAATCCGCATCTGCTGGAAGAAAAGCCCGACGAAAACCTGGCTAAATTTTAAGAAAATATCTTTTTAAAAATGTTGCTGAGCATTTTTGATCTATTTCCCGTGTACGAACACGGAAATACTAATATTTTTGCTTAGTTTTGAAAGCGAGTAACTAAACCGTCAATTCTTAATATTAAAATTAGAAGCGCTATCGAACTAAATAAACAAATACGAATTAAGGATATTGCCGAAAAAGCAAAGGTCTCAATTGGCACTGTTGACAGAGTTTTACACAACCGTGGAGAGGTTGCAAAAGCAACAAAAAAAAAGATTCTTGAAATTGTAAAAGAATTAAACTACCAACCCAATATTTTGGCAAGTACGCTTGCCTCAAAAAAATCAGCCACCTTTGCCACGCTACTGCCCCAACCTCCGGCAGGAGAAGGCTACTGGACAAAACCTATTAAGGGCATAAAAAAACGTATTTCGGAGTTGCCACAATACGGTTTACAAATTGAGTCGTTTACCTTTAACCAGTCCAATTCAAAAAGTTTTATCGAAGAAGCAAATAAAGTGCTTGCCATAAAACCCGATGGCGTTGTACTAGCTCCCTTTTTCAAAAAAGAGGCTACCGTTTTTATCGAAGAATTAAAAGAACTGGAAATTCCTTTTGTTTTTATCGATTCGAATATTCAGGATGTTGGACAACTCAGTTATATCGGACAGAATTCGTATCAAAGTGGGCTGGTATCAGGAAAATTGCTCGACCTGATGTTACCCAACGGAAACATTCTTGTTATTCATTTTGCAAAAGAAATGGATAATCAAAACCACCTGGTGCAACGAGAAATGGGAATTCACGATTGGTTTAAGCAAAAAAAAGATAACAACCACGACCTGTTCACTATTGAAATACCGGATACCAATTCGAATGAATGGATGGCAATGGTGGAGCAAAATATTTCGGAGAAAAATATTAAAGGAATTCTGGTCACCAATTCGAAAGTGTTTTATGTGGGGCGTTTGCTCAAAAAACTAAAAATCGGAAACATTAAAGTAATCGGGCACGATCTTATAAAAGAAAACATTAAGTACTTGAAAGAAGATCTGGTTCAGTTTCTTATCTGCCAACGCCCCGAAGAACAGGGCTACAACTCGGTAAACAAACTGTTCAGGAGCATTGTACAAAAAAGGGAAATTCAGGAAGAAAGTTATACCCCGATTGACATTGTTACCAAAGAGAACGTTGATTATTACAAAGAATTTAAATAGATATTATGCAAGCACTATCATTTAACGATTTAAAAGACAAAGTATGCGTAATTACCGGTGGTGCGGGAGTTTTGGGTACCGCCATGGTAAAAGCAATTGCATCGGTTGGAACCAAAATTGCCATCGCCGATATTAATAAAGAAGTAGCCGATAAAGTTGCTGCGGAAATTGCCGCAGAATCCGGGGCAGAAGTAATTGGTGTTGCAGCCAATGTGCTTGATAAAGAATCGCTTGAGTTTGCCAAAGCTGAGATAAACAAACGATTAGGGCCAATTGATATTCTAATAAATGGCGCAGGCGGAAACAGTCCGCAAGCAACAACAAAAGTGGAAACCATTACCGAAGACAACATTGATAACCTTGAAGACACTTTTTATGGTTTGCAAATGGAAGGTTTCGATAAGGTTTTTGCCCTGAATTTTAAAGGGACATTGCTTCCTACAATGGTTTTTACCCGCGACATGCTTGAAAGAAGAAAAGGTGTTGTGCTCAATGTTTCGTCGATGAATTCGTATAAACCGTTGACAAAAATTCCGGCTTACTCCGCCGCAAAAGCGTCTATAAATAATTTTACGGAGTGGCTGTCGGTGCATCTGGCAAAAATTGGTATTCGGGTAAATGCAATTGCTCCCGGATTTTTCATCACCCACCAGAACCGCTTTTTGGTAATGGATGAAAAAACAGGCAACTACTCTCCTCGCGGACAAAAAATTGTTGACAATACACCAATGGGAAAATTTGGCGAACCTGAAGATCTTCAGGGGGCAACACTTTTCCTGATCTCTGACGTTTCAAACTTTATTACTGGAATTGTAATCCCGGTTGACGGAGGATACAGTGCATTTGGTGGCGTTTAGCGAGAGAATTTGAGTTAAACCGAATAAGAATTTGCTACAGCAACAGAATACCCCACAAACAACACAACTTATTGTAGTACACAAAATCAATAAATATGAAACTGAAACAAAATTGCAAATATGCCATGCTGGTTCCAACAAGTATGGGAACACGCATTACTCCTGAAAACGGGCAACCGGTTCACTCAAGCGATAAATTCACATTGTATGCTACCAGTGCAGAGACCAATGTTGCCAGCATCTCATCGTATCTGGGATTACCAGTAAAAGTGTTGACTACATTTGTTAAAGATAGTCCGATTGCAAAATTTATTCAAAGCAATCTAAAATCCCGGCACATGGACTACGAAGGTCCGGAGGTGGAACAAGGGAATCCGTGGGGTTACCGCCACCAGATAAATATTGCCGACAGTGGATACGGCAGCCGTGGACCTCGCGTTTTTAACGACCGTGCCGGTGAGGTAGGCCGGACATTAAATGTTAAAGACTTTGATCTGGAGCGTATCTTTGGCGAAGAAGGTGTGCAGATTGTACATTTGTCGGGGCTGATCGGTGCTTTGTCGCCTGAAACAACTCAGTTCTGTCTGGAAGTTGCAAGAGCCGCAAAAAAACACGGCACTAAAATTTCTTTCGACCTGAATTACAGGGCATCATTCTGGAAAGACCGCGAAGAACAGCTTCGAAAAGATTTTACAGAGATTGCATCGGTTTCTGATATTCTAATCGGTAATGAAGAAGATTTCCAATTGTGTTTTGGAATTGAAGGACCAGCTGCGGGTGGCGAAGGACTAAATGCTAAGATCGAAGGTTTTAAAGGACTTATTACCCGCGTAAAGGAAACCTTTCCAAACGCATCGGTTTTTGCAACCACTTTACGAGAAGTTATCAGCGTAAACGAACACCTTTGGGGAGCTATTATGCTGGAAGGCGACAACTGGCATATAGTTGAACCTCGTACCATCCGCGTACTCGATCGTATTGGTGGTGGCGATGGTTTTGTTGGCGGAATGCTGTATGGTATTTTAAAGGACTGGAAACCTGAAAAATGGCCACAATTTGGTTGGGCAACCGGAGCACTGGCTACCACATTTTTAACCGACTATGCCCAACCTGCCGACGAAGAACAGGTTTGGAGTGTTTGGGGCGGTAATGCCCGCGTAAAACGCTGATCATTAAATTTAAAAACAGATCAAAATGATATATTTCGAAAAAGGTTCTACCGAAACAGCCCTCAGTGCTGATGACTTGAAAAATGGTCTTTTTGAAGCCTTCGAAAAAATGGGAGCCAAACAAAAAGTTTTGGCTATTCCTCCAGATTACACGCGTCTCCCGTCACGTGCCGGCGAACTCACTGAATTTACATGGGAATATTTTGGCGAAAGACTAACCGATGTACTTCCGGCGTTGGGAACGCACACACCTATGACGATGGAGCAAATCAGCCACATGTTTGGCAAAATGCCATCCGACTTGATTCGCGAACACGACTGGCGAAACGATGTGATTACGCTGGGTACCGTTCCCGCTGAATTTGTAGAAGAAGTATCGGAAGGTGCTGTCAATTATACGTGGCCGGCACAGGTAAACAGAATTCTTGTTGAAGGAAATTACGATCTGATTTTATCAATTGGTCAGGTTGTTCCGCACGAAGTGGTTGGAATGGCCAATTACAATAAAAATATATTTGTAGGAACAGGTGGTGCGGAAGGAATCAATAAGAGCCACTACATTGGCGCTGCATACGGTATGGAACGCATGATGGGCCGTGCCGATACGCCGGTGCGTAAGGTTTTCAATTATGCCTCCGAGAATTTTTCAAACCACCTGCCTATCGTTTATGTGCAAACGGTGGTTGGCTTAAACCAGGACGGCAAACTACAAACATACGGACTGTTTATTGGCGACGATTTTGAAGTTTTTGATAAAGCGGCAAAACTTTCGCTGGAAGTAAACTTCGAAATGGTCGATAAACCGATCAAAAAGGCGGTGGTTTGGCTCGATCCTAGTGAATTTAAGAGTACCTGGCTGGGGAACAAAAGTATCTATCGTACGCGCATGGCATTGGCCGACGGCGCGGAATTAATCGTTTTAGCTCCGGCCTTAAAAGAATTTGGAGAAGATCCACAAATTGATGCCCTTATACGAAAATATGGCTACTTCGGAACGCCTCACACTTTAAAATTGGTGAAGGAAAATGAAGACCTGCAAGATAACCTGGGAGCAGCAGCTCACCTTATTCATGGCTCGTCTGAAGGTCGTTTTAGCATCACCTATTGCCCGGGAAAAGGTAAAGAGAATGTAACACAACAGGAAATTGAGAGCGTTGGGTTTAAGTATGGCGATTACGATGTGGTAACTGCAAAATATAATCCTGATAAGCTAAAAGACGGTTTTAACATTCTTCCCGATGGTGAAGAGGTGTTTTATATTTCGAATCCGGCAATTGGATTGTGGGCTTACCGCGAACGCTTTGATTATTAGCAAAAAGAATAGCATGAAAAGCATCAACTGGGGAATAATCGGTGTTGGAGATGTAACTGAGGTTAAAAGTGGACCGGCTTTCTATAAAGTCGAAAACTCAAAGCTGGTTGCGGTAATGCGCCGAAATGCGGAAAAGGCAAAAGATTATGCCCGACGCCATAATGTACAGAAATGGTACAGCAATGGTTCGGCATTAATCAATGATTCCGATGTGGATGCTGTATATATTGCCACTCCTCCCGACACCCATGCTTCGTATGCCATTGAAGCATTAAAAGCCGGAAAACCGGTTTACGTTGAAAAACCAATGGCGCGCAATTATGCCGAATGTATGGAGATGCTTAAAGTTGCTGAGGAAACAAAAACGCCATTGTGGGTGGCATACTACCGACGAACCTTACCTGCCTTTTTAAAAGTAAAAGAATTGTTAGAAAATGGTAGTATTGGCAAACCTTTAATGGTTAATATTAAATTGTATAAACAAGCTACCGAGACTAACCAAAAACAGGAAGAAATGCACTGGCACGTTTTTCCGAATATTGCTGGTGGCGGACATTTTTTCGATCTGGCCTCGCACCAATTGGATTACCTTGATTTTGTTTTTGGGAAAATCACTGAAGTAAAAGGACAAGCGGTTAATCAGATCGGCCTCTACCCTGCTGAAGATACTGTTACAGGAACCTGGAAACACGAATCGGGAGTGGTTGGAACCGGAAGCTGGTGTTTTGTTGTTGATGAAAAATCGGAGGAAGATTACATTCAAATTATTGGAGAAAAAGGCGAAATTTGTTTGCCTTGTTTTAAACATGGCGATGTTATTGTAAAAAATGAAAAAGGAATAGAACAGCTAAGTTTTATTAATCCACAGCACATTTCGCAAAACCTCGTTGAACAGGTAGTTAATGAATTATTGGGAAATGGCACATGTGTAAGCACCGGCAAGTCGGCAGCACGCACCAGTTGGGTATTGGATGAGATGGTTAAAGATTATTATAACAAACAGAAATAGGTACTGTATTAAAAAATGAAAATAATTATAGACAATAAAATACCATACATAAAAGGTGCGCTTGAACCTTTTGCTGAGGTAATTTATCTGCCAGGAAGTGAAACTACTCCAGAGGTTGTTAAAGATGCTGATGCACTTATAACACGCACAAGAACCATTTGTAACGAAAAATTGCTTCGGGGATCGAGCGTAAAATATATAGCTACAGCAACCATAGGTTTCGATCATATTGATACAAACTATTGCAAGAAAGCAGGAATTGAATGGACTAATGCACCGGGTTGTAATGCCGAGAGTGTAAATCAATACATAGCTTCTGCCTTGTGTTCGTGGGCAATGCGCAAAAGAACCTCTCTTGCAGGATTAACAATTGGAATTGTTGGCGTAGGGAATGTAGGAAAACGCATTGCAAAAACCTGCAAAATTCTTGGAATGAATGTTCTGTTGAACGACCCTCCGCGTGAACGTGCAGAAGGAAGCAATGAATTCGTATCATTAGAAATGATTCAAAAAGACGCTGATATTATTACCTTTCATGTGCCATTAAATGTGACTGGTGAAGATGCCACTTTTCATATGGTAGATGAAGTTTTTTTGCAAAACCTCAAGAAAAATCCGTTGATAATAAATTCATGTCGTGGAGAAGTTTGTGATTCAGAAGCTATCTACAATGCCATTGAAGCGAATGATATCAAGGGATTTATAGCCGATTGCTGGGAGAATGAACCGGAGATAAATCTTGATTTATTAAACCTGTGCGAATACGGCACACCCCACATTGCAGGCTATTCAAAAGACGGGAAAGCCAACGGAACAAAAATGAGTGTGCAGGCCATTAGTCGTTTTTTTGGGTTAGGCATCAACAATTGGGCCCCAACTACTGTTGAACTACCGGCAACTACAACTATTGAAATTGATGGTAACCAGCGTCGTGAATATTCCATTTTGGCAGAGGCCATTTTAAGTACTTACGACATTGAGAACGATGACGACGACCTTCGCGATTCGCCACTAAAGTTTGAGCAACTGAGAGGAGATTATCCTGTTCGTCGCGAGTTTAGCACGTATACCATCGAAGCAAAAGATATTGAAACAAAAACTTTGGAAAAGCTAAAAGAATTAGGATTTCAAATTAAAAACAAATAATACGCAATAGCATGAAGAAATTAGCAGATATTGGATTGATTGGGTTAGCTGTAATGGGCGAAAACCTGGTGCTTAACATGGAAAGCAAAGGCTATACTGTGGCCGTATACAACCGCACAGTTGAAAAGGTTGACAAATTTGTAAATGGAAGAGGAGCCGGTAAAAATTTTATCGGAGCGCATTCAATTGAGGAGTTTTGTGCCTCGTTAGAAAAGCCTCGTAAAATAATGATGCTGGTAAAAGCCGGGGAACCGGTTGATCACTTTATTGACATGGTTATCCCACACCTTGAGCCGGGCGATATTATTATCGATGGTGGTAACTCACACTTCCCCGATACAATTCGTCGCACAAAATATGTAGAAAGCAAAGGATTATTATACATCGGAACAGGTGTTTCTGGTGGCGAAGAAGGCGCATTAAAAGGCCCTTCAATCATGCCGGGAGGATCGCCGGCTGCATGGCCACATGTGAAAGAGATTTTCCAGGCCGTATCGGCAAAAGTTGAAAGTGGCGAACCTTGTTGCGACTGGGTTGGCGAAGGTGGCGCCGGCCATTTTGTAAAAATGGTACACAACGGAATCGAATACGGCGATATGCAAATTATCACCGAAGCTTACCAGTTAATGAAAGAATTGCTTGGAATGAGCAACGATGAAATGCATAAAGTATTCAAAAAATGGAACGAAGGTATTCTAGACAGTTACCTGATTGAAATAACACGCGACATTTTAGGTTATAAAGACGAGAACGGCGAGGAAACTGTAGAAATGATTCTTGACACCGCAGGCCAGAAAGGTACCGGTAAATGGACAGGTATTTCAGCACTCGATTTGGGTATTCCATTAACCTTAATCGGCGAATCGGTTTTTGCCCGTTGTTTATCGGCCCAGAAAGATCTGCGTGTTCAGGCTTCAAAAGTAATTGAAGGCCCAAAACCGGAATTTAAAGGCGACAAGCAACAATTTATCGACGATATTGAAAGTGCTTTGTTAGGTGCGAAAATTATTTCGTACGCACAAGGTTATAATCTGATGATGGAAGCTGCCAGCGAACATGGCTGGAACCTCAATTACGGTGGAATTGCCCTGATGTGGCGCGGTGGTTGTATCATCCGTTCGGTTTTCCTTAATGATATTAAGAAAGCTTTCGATAACAATCCGGAATTGCCAAACTTACTGCTTGATCCTTTCTTCAAACAAAAAGTTGAAGAAGCCCAGGAAGGCTGGCGCCGTGTTTGTTCAACTGCATTGGCCAATGGAATTCCGGTGCCTGCACTAACATCTGCTTTGTGTTACTTCGATGGTTTCCGCAGCGAACGTTTGCCTGCCAACTTACTTCAGGCCCAACGCGATTATTTCGGAGCACATACCTACGAAAGAGTTGATAAACCGCGAGGCGAATTTTTCCACACTAACTGGACTGGCCATGGTGGCAATACAGCATCGTCAACTTACAACGCATAAAAATTTAACGAGATAAAAATAAAAAAGGGAAGCAATTGCTTCCCTTTTTTATTTTTAGAAATTTATCATTGCCTTTATTGCGCCAAATTTGTAGCCCTCAACAACATCAAAAGCCACTGGCGTTTCTTCCAGCGTAAATTCGTGCGTCACCATTTTTGAAACTTGTACCGCTCCTGAGATTACCAGATCAATCGCCTCTTCAACACAATGATTTTGCCGGCGTACATTAATTACGGTTAACTCTTTTCGGCGCATCAAATCCATATCAAAAATATATTGTGCATCAGGCGGAATTCCAACCAATACAAGTTTTCCTCCCGGTTTCAAAATTTTAATGGCACTATTTACTGCTTCCTGTTCGCCACTGGCTTCAAAAACCACATCAAGCAAAAGTTCATTCTGCTTTTGCACAGCAGCTTCTACATCTTCATTAGTTGGATTAATTAACCACGAAGCACCAATTTCATCGGCTTTACTTAAACGGTAGTCCAGTGGCTCAATCACTCCCACATTGGTTATACCATCAGCCACCAATTTCAGCAGAATACTCAAACCAATCGGACCGGCACCAAAGACACCAACTGTAGTTTCCTTCTTCTGAATTTGCGCCAATTTTACAGCATACACACCAATGGAAAGTGGTTCAATCAGCGCGGCCTGCCTGACATTCAATTTCCCGGTAACCGGGTAGCAGGTAAACGACGGCATAACAATGAACTCTGATAAACATCCTTCAATCTGCCCCGGGCAGCCTAAAAACTTATTGTTTCGGCAAGTATGCGGGCGCCCGGCCAAACACTGATCGCAGGTACCGCAATGCACCGACGGATCGACAACCACCAGATCGCCAACTTGTACATTTGTTACGGCTTTACCTGTTTCAACAATTACTCCCGAGCACTCGTGCCCCACCTTAAACGGGTATTCAACTATTTGCGAGCCGATCTTTCCTTCCGAGTAATAATGAATGTCTGATCCACAGACCCCAACAGTTGAGATTTTTATCTTAACATCGGTATCACGAGTTAATTCAGGATCAGCTATCTCTGTTAATTTCATCTGCCGGATACCGGTTAATACTACTGCTTTCATTTTTTTTAGAATTAGCTATTTGCAAATTGAACACCGGCTTCGTTGCCGCTACTAAGATTTTTATTAAAAATACGATCTGGAACTATTCGTGCCAAATAAATGAGCACATAACTTCATTTCATACGATTTTAATAATACTTTTAAATGTAAATATATTACATGCTCGTTTCGTTTTATATTCTTAAGATATTGCTTCTACTTGTTCTTCCAAATTACTGTAATTCGCTCGAAGTTTCCCAAATAAAAACATAGAACAGGATAAAACAAAGCAGCTTGCATAACATTAAAATTCAGTAATAAATAATACAAAATGCTACATTATAGAGTGATGCTTTACACAACTATAAGAACATGATTTTTATCACAACATGTATATTATTTGCATCTTTCGAATAAACTTCCAATTTTTTCAAAAAAAACTAAAACTATTCTACAACATATTGCCAATATCAAAAAAACTGACAATCAATGCCATAAGCATTACCAACAAGACCTTTTTAACAAACATTAATTAATTTTAAAAAATACTTAAGATTTAAATCATTTTTATACTATATTAGCGGAGCCTTATATGAATAAAACGATTTAGATACTTATTAGAACTACCTTTTCTCTATTAGACCAATAAGTTTTCTGATCTAACTAAACTAGACTATGAACAATCGGGTTATCAACAAAAGATAACCCGCTTTTTTTTTGCAAAAATCAGAATCAGGCTAAGCGTTTCAGCAAGCCCATAAAACGGATGTAGAACAATATTCCTGCGGTTCCCAAACCAACCAGATAACCATACCAAATTCCCTGAGGCCCAGCACTTAGAACAAACGTAAAAATGTAACTGGTTGGAATACCGATTAACAGATAAGCGATAAATGCAATTAGCATTGGCGTGGTTACATCGGCCATTCCACGCAACGAACTTTGCATAATAACCTGTAATCCATCGAATAGCTGAAACACCGCAGCAATTATTAATAATCTGGCTGCTACCTCAATAACGTTTTCATCAGTGGTAAACATTAAAGGAAGTATATTTCGTGAAAATATAAATAATAGAGCAGATAGTGACATAACCATAAGTACCAAATGTGTAGATGCAAAAACAGCTCGTCGTAACGAGACATAATCATTGTCTCCCATTTGATGACTTACGCGAATTGTATTGGCTTGCGAAATGCCAAGCGAAATCATATAGGTAAATGTGGCTAATCCTAACGCTACCTGGTGAGCAGCAAGAGGAGTTTCGCCCAACCACCCCATCATTACTGCTCCAATAGCAAATGCAGCAACTTCAACAATTAATTGAAATCCAATGGGAATACCAATTTTCAATAAAGCCACAATATCCTTTTTGAAAATTTTCTGGTAACGGGCAAAAACAAAATATCGTTTAAACCTATTATTACGAAAAATAAAATAGGCAAATAACAATGGCATACAAATACGTGAAGTTAGTGTCCCAATTCCTGCTCCCATAAGCCCCATTTCAGGAAATCCGAACTTTCCGAATATAAACACATAGTTCACCGCAATATTAATTACATTGGCTGTAAGTGTAATTTGCATCGCAATCTTTGTATTTCCTATTCCTTCAAAAAACTGCTTTAAAGTGAAAAAGAACATAAAAGGCAGATATGAACTACAAAGCAAGAGATAATACGGACGGGCCAGGTGCAAAACATTTTCGGGCTGCCCCATATAAGGCAAAAAGAAATATATACTGAACATGAGAGCCGTTAAAGCTACCGATGCTACAAGATGTGCTGCCATGCCGTTTTTTAACCAAATAATGGCTTTGTGTAATTGGTTTTGTCCGAAAGCTTTTCCAACCAAAGGTGTAAGCCCCATTGTTACCCCCATTCCAAAAACCATCCCAATCATGAATACACTGTTGGCAAACGATGCTGCGGCAAGCTCTGTTGTTCCAACGTGCCCAACCATCATATTATCGGCAAGCGATACGGTTACCTGCCCGATTTGCGACAATACTATCGGAAGTGCCAGGGTTAGATTACGCTTGTAAAACGGAATATAATCTTGAAATTTCATTTTGCAAATCTATAACATCGCAGTTATCATTTAGCGTAAACAGAATTATTTTCGCTTAACAAATACGTATGAAACTTTAAACGAGGCATATGGTTTTCTCTCAAAATCAGTTTCAACATACAAATTGTCTCCGGTAGTTCGGGTTTGATACTTCATACTGTTGAAAATATTTGACCACGAAAGCTCAGTTGTCAGCCTTCTGCTAAAGAATGATTTGCGTAATACGAGGTTCGAATAAGCAAAAGCGTCTCTTTTCATTTGGGCATCTATCCCCTTGCTTTGATAAACAAACTGGTAACGCAAATTGAGAGTTTTTGAGATTCTGAAATTATTATTGAAGCGAATATTTCCGCGATATATTTCTTGTTTATCAGACTTGTTATCGAGAGTAGTGGTTAATTTATATAAATAGGCACTGGTTGACAGATTGGTATTCCACCAATCGAAAAGTTGGTAGCCCAACATAAATTCTACACCAACACTCAACGATTCCCCCACGTTTTCCTTTGTCCATTCAATGGAGTTGCCCTCTCCGGTACGGTAGTAATTTCGAGACAAATTATTTGTTTTACGGGCAAATACCTCTCCCGAAACAAAATTATCGTCCCACGATTTTAGGTAGCCCAGCTCGTAGGCATTTACATACGATGGCATTAACTTCTCATTTCCTGTAAACGAAATATAAGGCGTTTCATACCTTCGTAAGGGAATTAGTTCCCAATAATCAGGGCGGTTAATCCGGCGCGAATAGCTTAAAGTAAATTGATTTTCATCCGATATATTATAAACAAAATGAGCAGTTGGAAACCAATCCCAAAAATTTGTTTTTGCCGGAACAGTTACTAATTCATCATTCCCAATCATGTTGTAACTGTAGTTCGACTTCCGGTCGGTGTACTCTGTTCTTAGCCCCAGTTGATAATCTAATTTTCCAAAGTTGCTTTTAAAGGTTACAAAACTGGCATAAACATCCTGTTTAAAATCAATTTCTTCGTTTTCCTTTTCCTGTTCAAAAACAAGCAAATCATTGTTACTGTTATAAGTACCACTTTTCGTTTCTACCCTTGGAATATGGTCGAGATTAACTTCCAGACCAGCATCTAACCGACTTTTATCCGACAACCTATTTTCGTACGATACATTAGCATCAATAAGCAACTCGTTGTGTTCTTTAGTTAGGTAACCAAACTTTTCAGAATAGTCGTCGAAACTTAATCCATCGTACTTCTGCTCTTCCAAGGGCTGCAAATAAGTGGAAGTGTTGATATATGCCTTCAACATATTCGAACGATCTTTATTAAAAGCATGTTCATAGCTGGCCACCGCACTCATGTAACTATAATACAGGTGATACTGGCTTCCCAAAGTATACTCTTTGAAATTCATCAGATTGTTATCCAGATATTCACTATCCGAATATGTTCCATTTTCGTTAGAACTACTCGACTCGCGAAAAGGATCAACACTTACCTTAAAATCCAGATAATCGCTACCGCTTAAATCATAATTAAAACCAAGCTCCATGTAACTGTTATTTTCACGGAGTTTCGATTTAACATCCCAAAGCGTTTGGTAACGGGTATTGCCGTTGGTTACAGTTTGGTTACCTTTCTGCCACTGAATTCGTGACACCTGGTCATCCAACTGTCCATTCACATACCAACCACCACGTTCTCCTTTCTGGTCGACAGAAAAAATAAACTCAGAAGAACCAAGCGTGGAGAGCTTCAAACTAGTACTTAATTCAACACCTTCCAAACGGTTACGCTTCAAAATAACCTGAATAATTCCGGCCGTACCCTCAGCATTATATTTTGATGAAGGATTGGTAATAACTTCAATGTACTGAATTTTACTGGCTGGTATTTGTCTCAACTTTTGTTCTCCGCTCAATTCGGGGCGGCCATTTATATAAACCAAAAATGTTCCATCTCCGCGGTATGTTAAACGTCCGTCAACGCCCAATTCCAATGATGGAATATTTTCCAGTAAATCAATTGCTTTATCGGTACCTGGAAAATTCCGTGCTTCAATAACTTTTCTGTCAATTTTGTATTTAACTCCCGAATTTTTAGCCTGTACAGTTATTTCATCTAATGCATTTTCATCAACCGCTAAATCAATCTGTCCTATATCGAGCTCCGGGCTTGTAAGCTCCATTTTTTCAACGTGATACATATCATAGCCAACAAAGCTAATTTTCAATTCATAATCACCGTACGGAAGATCGTTGATTTGAAACAATCCGTCTTCGTAGGTTATATCGCCATATATTTTAGTAGAGTCGGCTAGCGGTTCAATAATTACAGTCGCATATCCGATTGGATTTCCTGATTTTGCATCTTTTACACATCCCTTCAACTTGGTATTTTGTGCAAAAGCCCCAAAAATCGCCCCAAAAAATATGAAGGTCAGAAATATTTTTTTAAAATGTGGAAACAAAAATATGTTCATCCAAGTGGTTAATTAGTTAGCTCCAAATGTTTTTATTACAGCCTTTATTCCGCCACCTAAAACAACTATAAACCAGTGTGTTATTAACAAACCAACATTGAATAAAAGGGATTCAGGGTTTGGAATAATGTCAACGTTCTCTTTTTAGAGCTTGCAAAAGTAAACATATTTATCAAAAAAGCTATGGTTTATCATGAAAAATATAATTTTTGAACCATTGCTTTTGGAATTCAATTTTTACACACAAAAAAAACTAACATAAAACAGTTTTTTAGATTTATTAACAATTAACCATACTCCAGTAGTATAGCAACAGATAACTTCCACTATGAAAATTTTGAGAGTAAACATTTTTTGCAAAACAGAGTTATAGTTGCAGAAATTAAGATGACTTAAACTTATATTGATTTCAAAGTTGTATGAAGAAAATCAAAAAGATTCTAATCGCAAACCGGGGCGAAATTGCGATTCGCGTTATGCGAACCTGCAGGGAACTTGATCTTGAATCAGTTGCCATTTACTCGGAAGCAGACAGGACTTCGCTTCATGTGCGTTATGCCCACGAAGCTTATTGTGTTGGTAAAGCACCATCGAGCGAAAGTTACCTGAACATTGATAAAATTATAGAAGTTGCCAAACAAAGTGGCGCTGATGCAATCCATCCCGGTTATGGGTTTTTATCAGAAAATGCCGATTTCGCCCGACGTTGTGCCGAAGAAGGAATTACTTTTATTGGCCCTTCGCCCGAGGTAATCGTTCAGATGGGTGATAAGATTCAGGCACGCGAAGCAATGACTGCTGCCGGAATTCCAGTGGTACCCGGTACTGATGGAGAAATAAAATCGGAAGAAGAAGCGCTTGAAGTAATAAAAAGTATCGGTCTTCCGGTAATGATCAAAGCATCGGCTGGTGGAGGCGGAAAAGGAATGCGCCTGGTAAAAAACGCATCAGAAGTGGTTTCTGCTGTTCGTGCTGCACGATCTGAAGCCAAATCGGCTTTTGGCGACGATGCCGTTTACATCGAAAAATACATTACTTCGCCACACCATATCGAGTTTCAAATTCTGGCCGACCAGCACGGAAATACCGTTCACCTTTTTGAACGTGAATGTTCTGTTCAGCGCCGTCACCAAAAAATGATAGAGGAAACTCCATCTCCGTTAATGACACCGGAGTTGCGCGACGAAATGGGAAAAGCAGCCGTTGAAGCTGCAAAAGCAGTTAATTATGTAGGTGCCGGAACCATCGAATTCCTGATGGATAACGACTTGAATTACTATTTCCTTGAAATGAACACCCGTTTACAGGTGGAACATCCCATTACCGAACGTGTTACCGGAATCGACCTGGTAAAACAGCAGATTTATGCTGCCGAAGGTAGCGAGTTGGAATTCGGACAAGACGACCTGCAACAAAAAGGTCATGCCATAGAATGTCGTATTTATGCCGAAGATCCGGATAATAACTTTATGCCAAGTTCAGGGAAAGTGTATAAAATATCTTCTCCGCTGGGACTGGGTGTTCGTACAGACGGCTATGTTTACGAAGGTTATGAAATTCCTATTTATTACGACCCGATGATCTCGAAATTAATCGTTTGGGGAAAAACACGCGACGAAGCTATTGCACGTATGCGACGGGCACTTTACGAATACAAAATTACCGGTGTTAAAACATCGATAAAGATGCTGGAACGCGTAATGAACAACGAAAATTTCATTTCCGGAAATTATGACACTCATTTTATTGAGAAAAACCAGGAACAACTGCTATCAAACGGAATGAAAGACAACCCAGAAGACATGGTTATAATTGCTGCTTTTATCGACTACCTGGATAAACTGGGAAGCAATGCAACAGTAACCAAAGAGTTTGTACCGGCCCAAAGCCGCTGGAAGAAGATTCCTTATGTAAATCACTTTTAAACGAAAATTATGGCTGTTGAAATTAAAATTGGCGACAGAAAAGCATGGGTAAACCTGTTAAAACAAGATGGCAACATTCTGGAAGTTGAAGTTGACGGAAAAACATATAATGTCGATTTGATGCACACTGCCGATGGCACGTTTTCAATTCTTGAAGGTGGGCATTCGTACGACATTGAACTGGTTCCGGATGAAACACCTAAAAAATATACTGCTTACACTTTATACGAACGTTACAATGTTGAAGTAATTGATGCAGAAGCACGTTACCTGCAAAACCGCAACGCGAACGGAATCGGATCAGTCGATAACAAAATCACTTCGCCTATGCCGGGCAAAGTAGTTAAAGTATTAGTCAACGAAGGTGACGCTGTACAAGAAGGTGATACTGTAATAATCATTTCGGCCATGAAAATGGAAAGCGAATACAAAGCACCCAAAGATGGCACCGTAAAAAAAATACATGTAAAAGATCAGCAAACAGTAGACAGCAACCAGGTATTAATTGAATTGGACTAAAAGAAAAAAAATGGATTTAAAAGCAAAATACGAACAACTTGATGCCTTAAATGCACAAGCCGAACTCGGAGGTGGTGAAGCAAGAATTGAAAAACAACATGCAGCGGGAAAAATGACTGCCCGCGAGCGTATTCTGCAACTACTCGACCCAGGAACTTTTACTGAAATTGATAAACTGATGACACACCGAAATTACGATTTCGGCATGGAAAGCAAAAAAATACTGGGTGACGGTTTAATATCGGGTTACGGAAAAGTAAATGGCAAATTGGTTTATGTTTTTGCCCAGGATTTTACTGTTTTTGGTGGATCGCTGAGTAGAGCCAACGCCGATAAAATTGTAAAAATTCAGGAATTGGCACTAAAAATGGGAGCACCACTTGTTGGACTGAACGACTCGGGAGGAGCCCGTATTCAGGAAGGTGTTGAAAGCCTTGCTGGTTATGCCGATATTTTTTACAATAATGTAATTTCTTCGGGTGTAATTCCCCAAATTTCTGCCATACTTGGGCCGTGTGCAGGTGGAGCGGTGTACTCTCCTGCCCTCACCGACTTCATTTTTATGGTAAAAGAAAAAAGTCACATGTTTGTAACCGGTCCCGAGGTAATAAAAACAGTTACCCACGAAGATGTTACCAAAGAAGAACTGGGTGGTGCCGATACACACAGCTCGAAAAGTGGTGTGGCTCATTTTACAGGTAACGACGAGGAACAAACCATTATGATGGTTCGCGAACTACTAAGTTTCCTTCCGTCAAATAATCTGGAAGATCCACCGATAAAAACTACCATCGATCCATCAGACAGGATTAGCGAAGAGCTGGACCAAATTGTTCCTGCCGACCCGAATAAGCCTTACGATATGCACGAGATCATCCAGAATGTGATCGACAATAAACATTTTCTGGAGGTTCAACCCAATTATGCACAAAATATAATTGTTGGTTTTGCGCGTTTCGGTGGCCGTCCGGTGGGAGTTGTTGCCAATCAACCAGGGCACTTAGCCGGAGTATTGGATATTAATTCATCGGTAAAAGCAGCACGTTTTGTTCGTTTTTGCGATGCATTCAATCTGCCGCTGGTAACTTTTGTTGATGTTCCGGGATTCTTGCCGGGAACCGGACAGGAATTTGGCGGAATTATTAAACACGGCGCAAAATTGCTATATGCATTTTCAGAAGCTACTGTTCCGAAAATTACGGTAATTACCCGTAAAGCTTATGGTGGTGCTTACGATGTTATGTCGAGCAAGCACATTGGTGCCGATGTAAACCTGGCGTACCCAACCGCAGAAATTGCGGTAATGGGGCCTGAAGGCGCGATTAACATCATTCATCGCGAAAAAATGACCGATGACGAAAAAGCAGCAAAAGTACAGGATTACCGCGATAAATTTGCGAATCCATACAAAGCTGCCTCATTGGGTTATATCGATGAAATTATTCATCCGCGTGATACTCGAAAAAAAGTTATCGATGCACTTGAAATGACACAGAACAAACGGAAATCGAACCCGCCAAAAAAACACGGTAACATTCCGCTTTAGTGGAGATTGATGCAGATTGAAATTCAGATTGAGTTAAATCTGAATGATTAAAATACGAAAGAATTAAAAGAGATTGATTAAAGGTAAATTATTACTTTTTAGTCAATCTCTTTTTCAATCTATATAATATCTTGAAATTGATTTCATTTCCCTTAAAACTGCTTACATTTGAGCCAGGAAAATAAGGATGCGTGTTAATGAAGCCAATTTTCATGCGAAAAACCTTCAAACTGTTTGATAAATAACAATTTATTTCTATTTTTGCGCGTCCAAAATTTTGGAAAACTATTTAATAATTTAAAAATTAGATGATTATGTTGAATCAGTACGAAACCGTTTTCATTTGTACTCCCGTTTTATCTGAGCCACAGGTAAAGGAAGCGGTAAACAAATTCAAGGATCTCATCACCGAAAATGGAGGTGAGATGATCCATGAAGAAGATTGGGGAATGAAAAAATTGGCTTACCCAATTCAAAAGAAGTCTACTGGCTTTTATCACTTGTTTGAGTTTAAAGCCGATCCTTCATTAATTACAAAATATGAAACTGAATTCCGTCGCGACGAGCGCGTTATCCGTTTTATGACTGTAAAACTCGACAAATATGCAGTTGCATACAGCGAGAAGAGAAGAAAACTACAGAAAGCAAAAACCGAAAAAAAGGAGGATTAAATCATGGCACAAGGAAGTGAAATCAGATACCTGACTCCACCGTCAGTAGAGATCAAAAAGAAAAAATATTGCCGTTTCAAGAAAAACGGAATCAAGTATGTTGATTACAAAGACCCAGAGTTTTTGAAGAAATTTCTGAACGAACAAGGTAAAATCTTACCTCGTCGTATCACCGGAACTTCGTTAAAGTATCAGCGTAAAGTTGGTCAGGCTGTTAAACGTGCCCGCCAAGTTGCATTGTTACCATTTGTAACCGACATGATGAAATAAGAGGAGGACTTGAAATGGAAATTATATTATTACAAGACGTAGAGCGTTTAGGAAGCAAAAACGATATTGTTGAGGTAAAAGGTGGTTACGGACGTAACTTTCTGATCCCATCAAAAAAAGCAGTTGTTGCTACCGAGTCGGCCAAAAAAGTTTTGGCTGAAAACATTAAACAACGTGCTCATAAAGAAGCTAAATTGAAAGAGGAAGCTACTAAAATTGCTGAGCAAATTGTTGCCAAGAAGATTTCTATTGGTGCAAAAACAAGTACTTCAGGCAAAATTTTCGGATCGGTTAACACCATCCAGCTGGCTGAAGCAATTAACAAAAAAGGATTTGAGATCGACCGCAAACAGATCTCTATTCCTGAAGACAGCATCAAAGAAGTTGGTACTCATACAGCTAAAATCAAACTACACAAAGAAGTTGTGGTTGAGATTGAATTTGAAGTTGTTGCGGAATAAGCATATTTTTGCATACACAATACTAAAAACGGTAAAAGGGTTTCCAAATGGAAACCCTTTTTATTTGGAAACAATTTCTTCGATTTACAACAAAACCGATTCGCAGTATCAAACAAAAATTCCAGAAATGATTGAGCACAATCATCAATGTATAAACTTATAAAACAACTTGAATGTAAAAAAGACCTACTGCTTGTGATAAACTCCGCTCGACTTTCGGCTAAATAAGTCTCTGCCTATACCAATGCACTCTAACTCCGGAATTTCAGCCATGTAACTTAAATCACGGTTTCTACTCAATACCAATACATCTTCGTGATTGTTCAGGTAGTTTATTAATTCCTGCTCCTCCTGAAAAACAGGAATTTGTGTTTGTGCATAAAAAGCAAACGCATGATGGAAATCTTTGTAGGCAACCACTTCCTTATGAGCACTTACGATTTTCTTATATTTTTGAACAGGTGATTGATCATCCAAAATCTGATAAGGCTTCCAAAATATTATACATGTAGTTACCATAAAAGCAGTAGCAATAGCAAGCAATCCATACTCTGACGATTTTTTTCTTAACACCAAAGCAACAACTCCACCAATAGGCAACACAACCATAAACCATGCAATCCAACGTACATTTTCTAACGGGGAATTTTTCAGAGAAAAGAATACAGCAATTGGCATTATTATAACCAAAAACACCATTATATAAGTTTCAATCCTCGTTTTGCGAAGCGATTCTGAATGTTTATTGAGTCCTGCAATGGTACTTCCAATCATTAAACTTAAAAAGGGATAAGCCGGAGAAGTATAATTAATCAATTTGGTTTTCGAGATGGCATAAAAAACCACAACAACCAAGGTTGATAAAGCAGCTAACACCATCAACTGATTGCTTTTTCGTTGCTTCCAGGTTTCGTTAAAAGCACGAATTGCAAATACCGAAAAAGGAAGCAGTCCTGCCAGTACGAAAATAAAAGGTAATATAATTGGTCCGTGATGCCCGCTTATTCCGGAATCAAATCGATTCAAATTATGCTCTAAAAAGAATATCCGTGTCCATTCTCCACCGGTTTTTACATGCACTGCGTAATACCATGGAAAAACCACCGCGGCAACCAGTAAAATCCCCCACCACGGTTTTAGTCCCAAAATGCGTTTCCATGTAAATGTTTTTGTTACCAACATGAAAAGCAAAATTGTCAATCCTGGTAACGCCAAACCAACCGGTCCTTTGGCAAAAACGCCTAAACCCAGAAAAATATACATCAAAGCAAACCATTTCCACTTACGCGAATGCCAGCCCTCATAAAAGAAGTAAACGGAAAGCGTATGACAAAGAATAAGATACGGGTCAGGAGTGGCCAACCGAAACTGGATTACAAGATGCAAAGAGGCTAGCATGGTTAAAGCCGACCACCAGGCAGCTTCCTCACTCCAGTGGCGTCGTGCAATCCAGAAAGTTGCCAATACAACCAATAAACCACACAAAGCAGAAAGGAAACGGGCACCAGCTTCGTTTATACCCAATAAATAATACCCAACCATCATTCCGTAATATTCCATTGCCGGTTTATCCGTGCGAAGTTCTCCGTTGAAAGTTGGTACAATCCATTCCCTATTTTGCATCATTTCGCGCGCGCATTCGGCATTTCGCGCTTCTGCACGTTGAAAGACACTTGTCCCCCCCAAAAAAGAGAAAAACAACAAACCGCTAAACAACAGAATCAATAAAAAATATTTCATCACTCAATTTTATACACAAAAATTATGATTTCTCAACTTTAAACAAGTGAATACTTCTATTGTTTTAATCAAGTCTGGATGGCTCTTTTCTGCAATCCACTCGTTCCGAGAATTCGTCAAAACTTAACTCCTCATAAGAACAAACATAGTTACTAATTTTGAAAAAGTCTGAAATTTGCATGATTCCTCTACTTTTTCTTGAAATTATTCTTCCTTATATTTAAAAATATTTAGGTATTGTCGTTCAAAAATTGCAAGCAAATCTTAAGCCTGGTAAACATTCATCTCATCAAAATGCTTATTGATCTTTCCTCTCTTCTAATTTGTTGTAATATACCTATAGCTCCTTCTAACAATCACAGTAAGCCCACATTAATCCAAAGCCATTTTTCAAGTCATAGACAAAAAGGTAGAAAACAAGAGTGAGTGTTGAACAAAAATTACCCAACTCAGTTTAAGTGTCAATTCAACACATTTTAATCAAAATATATATTTCTTAAAAAGTGCAGTATTACTGAAATATCAAAAAACAATTATAAACTAAATTAGATTATTTTATGAGTAAAATCGTTTCCCGTTTTAGAATTTATCATCGGTATCTTGGATTTTTCCTTGCCGGAATAATGACAATTTATGCCTTAAGCGGCACAATTATGATATTCCGCACAACAGATTTTCTTAAACAGGATAAAATTAAAGAGAGAGAAATTGGAGCAAACATTCCGGCAGAAGAATTGGGTGCTAAACTTTTTATACGTAATCTACAGGTTTTGAATGAAGATGAGAACACCATTACATTTTCGCAAGGATCATACGACAAAACAACCGGAGTTGCAACCTACAAGGTAAAAGAGCTTCCTTTTGTTTTGCAAAAGTTGGAAAAGCTACATAAGGCAACTACCAATTCGCCTTTGTACTTTCTGAATATCTTCTTTGGAGTTTCATTGCTATTCTTCTCGATTTCGGCGTTTTTTATGTACACTAAAACAAATAAAGTATTGCGAAAAGGAGTAATTGTGGCAATTGCCGGGCTCATATTTGCGGTAATTATTGTGCTTATATAAAAGGTTGAAAATAACGTTATATACAAAATGCTCAGTAAAATTTGCCAGGCATTTTTTCATGCTGCTTTATACATTTTGCAGTTAGTTATATCTTTTCAACTTTTCGCCGCTTATACAAGGCTGACTGGATTAAAAGAAACGTTTTATATGTTTTTCGGATCAACAATAATTACAACATTCCCTTTTTTGTGCCCTGAAGCAACGTAGCGGTGTGCTTCACTAACTTTCTCGAGCGAATATTGACGATCGATAACAGTTTTTAATTGTCCTTCGGAGAACAGCTTCGACAGTTGAGAAAATAAATTGCGAAGTTCACTATCAGAAAGTAATCCTGTTGCTCCAAACACGGCTTTCTTTTTGCTGAATATGGAAGTCCAAAACATTTGCATTAGCAAAGAGAAGTTTAATACCGGCGACACATATTTTCCTGATTCAGTAAGAATATTTTTACTTTTTAAGTAAGAACTTTTACCAACAGTATCAAAAACAAGGTCGTATTTAATTTTGCCGGTAGTAAAATCTTCGCGGGCATAGTCAATTACATGGTCGGCCCCCAGCGATTTTACCAATCCAACATTTCGCGAACTACAAACACCAGTTACTTTGGCACCAAAATTCCGGGCAAGCTGAATGGCTGCCGTACCAAGACTACCGGATGCTCCATTGATCAAAACTTTTTGTCCGGGTTCTATTTGGGCAATCTCTTTCAGAAAATTCAATGAAGTTACATGCCCATCGCCGTAAGTAGCGGCTTCAGTATAGGTCATATTATCCGGCATTGTCAGAATAACTCCGTCTTCCGGAACGACAACAAATTCGGCATTGGCACTCATCCCCAGAGTGGTTTCACCAAATACACGGCTGCCAAGATTGAATTTTTTAACCTCCAAGCCAGTTTCCACAATATAGCCAGCAAACCCGGTTCCGGGTATGGCATGTTTGGGTTTAAAAAGCCCGGTCATTAAACGTCCGAAATAAGGTTTTCCGGTGCGCATCATTCCGTCGGCAGCAGTTGAGGTTGTAGCCACAACTTTTACTAATACCTCATTCCCTTTTACTTGTGGTTTTGGCACGTTTTGTAATTTTAAAACCTCCGGACCTCCGTAAGCACTGACAACAATTGCTTTCATTGTTTTTTTCATGACATCTTTTTTAGTATTTGAAATTCTTTCATCTGATCTTTAACGAAATCATAAAGCAAATGTAGAGAAACAGCAGGGGGCAAAAGTTCGGGAAAACCCAGCAGAAGTTCGTAATTATAATTGTGGGCCAATTAGCTATAAAAAACCTCGGCTAAGGGAGGTACTTAAAGGCTTTTTCACCGTAGAGAGTAAAAGATTGAAAATTATCCTTTTTTAAAAACGAAACTTCGATCCCCGTATTTGGGTGAATGAAATCAAGTTCTTTGTCAACAATAGGTACAAGTTTATACTCGTCTCCATTCGGAAAATTAAGTGAAACATTGTTGTTGCCTTCATCATAAGTGATTAAAAGATCTATTTGATTATTCCACTTGTATTTACCTGGTAAATTCTTTAAAATCTCCGATTCTATTGGTTTTCGCTGAACAGTTGTTTGCGGAAAATGCCTCCAGCCATATACCTGTGAGGCAGATAAAAGTAATTCGTTTCCCAAAGCCTCTCCATTATCCGAATTAATTAAATAAACCAATCCATTTCCGCTTGTTAGGCTTATTGTCATCCCCGTACGGTAACCAGCATTACCTCCATAGTGAGTAAGTGAAATATCATCACCAGAACGGTTAAGTAGAAATCCATAAACACTGCCATCTCGTTCCTGGTCTATAATCGATCTAATATCTGCCTGAGAAAATATTGAGCTTTTGCCTTGATACGCTTTATAAATTTCAATTAGAAATTTAGCCAAATCAATAGAATTGCTCCAAAGCCCCGCCGCAGCTTGCTCTGGATAATTTCTCCATCCTCCTTCTATTACCTCTCCTGATTGGGCGTGAGCTGTGGCTACCAGAATAGAATCGGAAGCGGGTAACGGTTGAGTGAACTCAGAGTGCTTCATTACGGCGGGTTCAAGAATCCATTTTTGCATTATGTTCGAAAACTTATCATCGAATATGTCTTGAAGGGCCAATTCTGCTAAAGTGTAACCTCCACCGGAATAAGCAAGTCTTTCATTAGGCGGTGCAATTACCTCTATTGCCGGGGTATTGGATCGATCACTTCCTCTCAAAATTTCCAGATCAGTTGGCATTGGGATATTCCTGACATATCCCTGATATCCTCCGGGATTGATTCCTGAAGTATGGGAAAAGATATTGCGAAATGTAACCGGATTATCAGCCGTTTGTTTGCCTTGAGGTAATACAAAATCCTTCAGGTATTCCTGGATATTTTTATCCAGATCGATTCTGCCCGCGGAATACATGCGTAACGCCGCAAGAAAGGTCACCGGTTTCGACAATGATGCTGCCTGAAAAATGCTGGAACAATCCAGGTGATTCGATTCCTGAAAATTCGCATTTCGATAAATGTCTGACCATTCAATATTACCTTTATTTATTACTGTAAGAGACAATGCCGGAATATTATAGTCTAACATTTTCTTTGTAATGGAACTTAAATTCTCCGATTCTCCCAAAAATTTCACTTGCTCACGAATTCCTTCCTCCAATTGAACTTTCTTTTCAAGCGATTTTTCGCTGCTAATGCAACCTCTCTTATTGTCTTGCGCCCTTGAATCGTTGTTTCTAAATGAGCAAAAACTCATGAAAATCAAGACAAAGCAAAGAATAATTATTTTACTCATAAATGAACACTTTAAGCTTAATCATGATTTTATTTATAATCTGTAGCAAACTGATAAAACATATCTGGCCACGAAAGCGATGCGGGAGTGAAACCATATTCAAATCCCAGTCTGATTATCGTTAGCTTCTTCTGCGGGCTGAAATACACATATTCTCCTTTATTCCCCATTCCAAAAAAATCGTTGGCATTTTCTTGTCCATCACGGAATTTTCCCCACCAGAGATAGTTGTAATACGTATTATTTTCTAAAAGATAATCATAATATCCATCGCGTCTTTCTTGTGGTTGCGTTGCTTTTTGCACCCAACTTTCAGGTATTATTTGCGTTGCATTGTACTTACCTTTGTTAAGTAAAAGCAAAGCAAATCTCGCATAGTCGTAAGCACTACAGTTTATACCGCTTTCCATTTTCTCAAAACCATGTTCGTCAAGGCTCCAACTGGCGGTGTTCCCTCCCATTTTCTTCCAGAGTTTTTCATTCATATAATCAGAGACAGGCATCCCGGTAGTTTTTTCAAGAATTAAGCCCAATAAAAGCGGGTTGTAATTATTATAGTGCCAGTGGACAGCCGGTGGTTCTTCAATTCGCACATGCTCAAGAGTAGTTTTCCTTAAATCGGGGGACACATAGGTAAACTCATCATCAGATGGAAAACCATCATGAGAATAGGCAAGTCCTGAACTCATGCTTAACAAGTCTTTAATGGTTATCAGTGAAAACCGCTTGTCTTTTTTCAATAATTCAGGAAGATATTTAGTAATTGTATCGTTTTCACTTTGTATGTATCCATCTGAAATAGCCAACCCTACCAGTGTGCTCACAAATGATTTGGCAACCGAAAATGATGTGAATATTGAGTTCTTATTAAAGCCATTAAAGTATTTTTCATAAACAATGGTGTCGTTTTGCAATACAATAAATGCGGTAGTCTGAGCTCTTTCCAACATTGTTTCAAAATCAACATTTGTATTTAAGTTTTTGAAATACGAGGTATTTTCAAACGCTCCCCGAATCCTTGTTGTTTGCTTTTTATTATGAAACATTCTGGGATGTTCAGCCCCACTTATATCCCTCTTCCTGAATATGAGATAATCCGTTACCGAAGCATCTCCTCCCTGGCACCTACCCAACAAGGAAGACAAATCAATTTTCGACTTTTTATAAATCAACCTGTCTGAGATATTCACACCTGACAAATTTTGCGGATGTGTTTGATTTATTTCATGCAGAACGATAGCTTGATACTTTCCTATATTCTTTGTAGCCGGCCATTGCACCATTCGGTTGTTTTGTTTATCGTTCCTGACGACTTGTATGGCCATCGTTACACTGTCCTTGTTCCATCTTACAGGCAGGCGATCAAGTGGAATTTTCATTTCTACCGTGTAATTATCTTGATTTACTTTAGCTGCAGAAGTCCAATTTGAAGAAAAAGAAAAAGACAAATCCCTTGTTGGTGGGTTTAAAGCTCCATCCAATTCATTGCCGGCAGCGTCTACAATAAAAGCAAAAGCATTGAGGCCATCATGATACGTATCCATACAAAAGGCAACCCAATCATTACTTAGCATAAACTCGTTGTCCTTATCCAAACGTTGTGTATTCAATTTAGAAGTGCTGTTTACCTTGCATTTAATGCCCGCATAAAAATTATCTGCATCATAGGCAAAATAGGCTGTTGTGTTATTGTATTGGCCATTTTCGTCGTACAATTGCCTTGTTAGTGTTGTTTTTTGCCAGACAGGTTCGTTTAATATGCCGTCGATAACAATTGCACTTTGGGTTTTTACGGGTTTCAGGATGCTTGTGTCTACCAATATATTTTGAGCAAAAGCATTTGTTGAAATGAGGATTAAGAATATTTGTATATAAATAAATTTCATCATATTTCTACCGGTCTTTTGAATAACTAATTAATTCATTGGTATAGACTCCATAGCCATCATTATTTACATGCTTAATATATGTTTTTAAATCAGGGGAATACCACCACGTATCAGACATTTCACCATTATAACCTCTTGAATTTGTTACAATTCCCTTGTACTCTATTTTGTAAGCTATAAATTTCCCGGCAGCAACATTTAATTCTTCAAAGGAAACAACTTCAGCATCCTGACTGGTTTTCCCTTTGGTACCTTCATTATTTTCCCATTCCGATTCATATTTCCATTTCTTTCCTACGAATAAAGGCCAGCTACGAAAGGGCGTGTTGCTCTGTTTTTGGTCTAAAGTAGTCGAAATCCGGACGGTATCAACTCCATTCCAAAAACCTAACTCTCCATGATAGTCGACCACCTCCTGCATATCTTCTCCTTCCGCACGAACCTCTCCTTCTACTGTGCGTTTCCAATTCCAAACCCACTTTTCGCCAATTTTATAATCATTTAAAGTGGGGTTATTAGTTGTTGAAGAAGAACAACCAGAAAGCAGCAATAACATTGCTGTTAACTGAAATATTACTTTTTTTATCATCGTGGTAATTTTTATAGTTAATCGATATTTATATTCTTGGTGACTTATGATTATGCACAACTTATCGGATTTAATCTTCCTTTAATAATTCTATTATTTGTTGAAGCAAAAGTAAGAGCCATGTTCTGCATGAATGTTCGGGATTATAATTACGAACCAAAAAGTCTTATTTTATTTTTTGATGGAAGAAATACAAAACTGCTACAGAATCTTTCAATGGTGTTAGCGGTTCGGGTTTTCTTGTTTCTTACTTTTTACGTTCATAAATAACTCCTTCGTATCCGTCAAAGTCAAAATTTTCTTTAAAATTCATTCCTATTTTTTCAAGAACTTTGATTGATGCAATATTTTCTTTCATAGCCCTTCCTACAATTCTATTCAGTTTTAGATCATTGAAACCAAAGTCAATGCATTTTTTTGCTGTTTCGGTTGCAAAACCCCGGTTCCAATATTGTTTAAAAAATCTAAATCCCAAATCATATATATCTTCATTGGGATTATATTTGAGTCCGCACCAACCAATAAATTTTGAAGTCGCTTTCTCGATTACTGCAAGTCGTCCAACTCCATATTTCTCATATTGGTCATAGTCGCTCAAAAAAGTTTTTGCATCTTCTAAAGTTTCAAAAGGTTCGTCTCCCGTATATTTCAGTATTTCTAGATCAAGATTAAGAGAATAAAAGTCTTCTGCATCGTCAACTGTCAAGTTTCGCATAACTGTTCTTTCAGTTTCCAGATAAACTTTTACTTTCATTTTAGAGATGTTATTTATTTTATCTAATGCTTCTGAATAATCCCATACAAATGAGGCATCCTTGTTTTTCAATACTAATTGTTCTGCTAGTATTAATGCATTTGCTTTTCAGTGAAAATGTTAGCCTCAGTTATTCTTTTTCACTTTAAGTTCTTCAATTCTTTGCTTATAGTAATCGCTACCGCTTATTTCCATTTAATATTTAGTTCTAATAGTATTTGTATTCTGTATCACTATTGTATGCGCCATTCGCAATGGCTTTAATTTTAGTCGGATAATTTAGAGTATCATATGTAAATACATTCTCAAGAAGAAATTTATAGGGTGCAGGACTTGTTTTTTCCTCTATACTAATAATATTGTTTTTTAGATATGGAAACCTAAAATCATCACCAGAAGCACTTAGGTTACTCATTCCTAGAGCTGCCGAATCACTGAAAAAGTCTATAAAACGGACAAGGTAAGCTGATTTTAATTGACCATAGAAAGGATTTGGATTTTGATCATATTTTATCTCATATGCATTCAATAATGAATCATTTAAATCATAGTCTTTAGCATTGGTTAAATTGCCGTCCGAGTCATAATCGAAGGTAGAATAAGAATCGGCTCGAGATAGTTTGCTAATCAAATTTGCCGCATTTAGCTCTAAAGTAATTTCTTGATTGGCAGACATAAATTTTCCTTTTGCCAAAATGGTTTGTCCATTGTGCGTTAAAACATAAGAATGAGAACCGCCCTCGGCTTCAAAAGAAATTATTTCTCCGGCTGAATTATAGGTATAGAAATCTCTATACATTTCACTTACATTATTATTGCATTGATATTCGAAAATGTACTCTTCATCATATGCAGATGTAAATTCTCTTTCCGTTGCCAAAAGATTGAATTCATTGTATGTAAATTCAGAGGTACGAACTGCAGATTGATTATTCACTGGAGTCCGGTTTATTTTCTTAATGTATCTGCCAAGAGTTATAGTATAATTATCTCCAACACAGGTATTCTCTTCTGCGATCGGATCATTTTGTGTACAAGAAATAAGAAAGCTACTAGTTAACAATAGTATCAGCAAAATTGATGTTTGTTTGAAATTCATTTTTAAAATTTTAGAAAACTTAATTGTTTTGTTTTGAATATTATTTATGTTTCAACTTCTGTTTTACTATTTCTAAATCTTTCTGAAATAATTCGAGATCCCTATCTTCATTTCCAATGGCAATATCAACCGCTTTTTGATAGTTCTTAACGGAAGCTTCTAAATCACCATTTGTCATTAGTAATTCAGCATAACTATCAAATGAATATTTCAGTCATTCTTTAAATTCAGTATGATTGAGTGTTTTTCCTTCCCATAGATCAGCATAGTCAACATGAATGGGATATTCGTTGTGGACAGGCCTTTTCGACTTTGTTAAAGCCTTGCATATTCCATACTTCTAAAATAAACTCACGTAAAAATTTCTCTTTATTAATTTTCATTATTATTCTTAATTAAAACTATACAATGTATTTGTCGGGTTTCTTATACTACTCCTATTTTTCCTGAGTCAGCTGCCAATCGATATCAAATCTTTCCTTCAGGTATACACTTAAAGGCTCAAGTCCAATTTCAGCTCTTCGCTTATCTACATTTTGAGGATCTTCAATGGGTTGAGGCACGCGTGTATTTCCTTCAAATTTCAGTTGGGTTCCATAGATTTGCTCTTTTCCTTCTTCCACCAACAACCTATCCCGCATTTTAGCGTATCGCAAAGGCTGTGCTTCTCCCTTTTTAAAGGCTTCTTCAAGCATTGGAAAATATTTTTTACGGATTTCGTAGGTAGAATGATTGATAATTAATGCAGCTCCTGCAGCGGCAAATTCAGTTACTAACGACGGTGTTGGCCAGCCATATTTGTCTAAAAGGTCCAACAGCTCTCTTTCATTTTCCTTTAAATTATCTTCTTCCCGCGCAAGTACAGGAAATATGGCCGGTGTACTAAAATATCCTCCATTTTGCATGTATTTTCTCCGCTCAATATTTCCTGCATACATAAACCCCTGGTCTTTTATTATCATCCGGGAAAGCGCTCGTGCAAAAGATTTATTTTTTATGGCGCCGTTTCTCACTTCATATTTTCCCAATTGTAAATCTTCAATATGCTTCCATCGTGGGTCTTCAATAAGACTTAAAAAATCAGGATCATACAGTACATCGAGAGTTGAATCGTTTTGTAGCGCATAATTCAGGAAATAAAAAGAAGTATCTCTCATCTGAGAAGT
Source organism: uncultured Draconibacterium sp. (assembly GCF_963677155.1). Classification (NCBI taxonomy): domain Bacteria; kingdom Pseudomonadati; phylum Bacteroidota; class Bacteroidia; order Marinilabiliales; family Prolixibacteraceae; genus Draconibacterium; species uncultured Draconibacterium sp. The sequence continues at coordinate 43,982 of NZ_OY781884.1, forward strand.
CCATAACAAGGCTGTTGTAGAAGCCAAACGATATGAATTTTCGCTTGTTGGATTTTGCATCATTGCAGTTGCATATTCCGTTAAAGCCGGCATTAAAAGCCCTTCCCCTTTTAAACTGTCTCCTTTACTCAAATGATTCTGTGCAAATGCAATTTGTACGGAAATCAACATTACCAGAATTGTGATTAATTTTTTCATGACTATTCTTTTGAAATTATCCGGCAATAATAAAATGCATTGAATAGATCGTGAAAAAAAGTCGTTGAAATGCATATTTCGATAAGTTTACAACATCTACTTTCATTATTTAAGCATCTCAAGTTTCTCGGTTGCCCAATTATTTTCCGGTTTTATTTTCAGCGATTTGTTATAAAATATCCGGGCAGAATCGGGTTCGCCACTTTTTTGATAAGCCTCTCCCATATTATTGTAAACCGTCCAGGAATCCGGATAAGTTTCAATATTCAATGCGAATAGTAGTTTGGCATCCTCTACCCTTCCGGCATCAAGATAAGCATAACCTTTTTGCATTATAAAGTGCTCGTCGAAAGGCTGATAACCGGGATGTTGTTTTTTCTTTTTATGATATTGGTTGATGGTTTCGTCTACACCATTGTCGAGTATAGATTTATAAAAATCGTAATACTTTATACAATCAGCAGCACGCATTAAATCACTTTCGCCGTAATATTTGAGCGAATTGCCGCAATGAACGATAATTATTTCTTTGTCGGGAATAACATAAATTTGTTGCCCCAGGTTTCCGTTAGCAAAAAACTCAAATGTTGAGTCGCAGTTTGCATTTCCCCACCACTGATACGAATAGTAGGTGTGATTGCAGTTGTCTCCACCAAGCCAGTCGGGGTAAATTTCGCGCGGAATAGATTGATCCTCACGGGTAGACTTCATTACCCAATCTTTCGAAATGATTTGCTTACCGTTCCAGTTTCCTTCGTTTAAGAAAAGACGACCAAACCGGGCATAGTCTACAGCTCGTGCAATAAGGCGGCTGGGCATGTACTCAAATCCCGACTTTTTGCTGTCGATGGAAAACAGTGCATCATGTGTCATAATTTGCGACCAAAGCTTTTCTTCAAGATACTTCGATACCGTTTTATTTGTTGCCCGTTCAACTATCAATCCCAAATAGCTGGTGTTATAATTATTATATTCAAATGTTTTACCCGGCTCGCGTGCAATATCAACCTTTTTAAGTAGTAGTTTTCGCACGTTTGGATGGTAGTAGCCAATTGCTTCATCGTGCCACGGCAAATGTATGTGTGTGCCCGGAAAATAACCGGAAAAATACTTTAGTCCCGAACGCATTTCCAGCAAATTCTTAATAGTTATCTTTTCAAAATCAGGATTGCGTTCTTTTAGTTCGGGAATATATAAGGTCATAGGGGCGTTCACGGACGAGATTAACCCGTCGTCGATTGCTGCACCAATTAAAAACGAGATAAAGGATTTAGCCATTGATTGGGAGTGAAAGTAGGAATCTCTTGCAAATCCGTTGAAATACTTCTCGTACAAAATGGTGTCTTTTCGAATAAAAATTAAAGCTGTGGTTTGGGATTTTTCTGCCCATTCATCAAACGAACTAAATCCCGAACTTAAAACCCGGTCCTGAAACAAGGATTCGACATATGTTTCATCTAATTTCTTTGCAAATTGAAAAGTATCTTCCGATCCTTTAATTACACGGTTTTCATATTTTTGATAGTCATACACATCGGCAACATTCTGGGTAATTAAACGATAAACGTAGGTTGGAGAATATTTGACTGAAAGTAGAATAAGAGCTGCCAGAATTAGCAAAACCGGAATCAGAAAAATAATCTTTATTGTTTTCAATATACATTTCATGAATGTTCATTTTCGATTGATCTTCAACAAAATATAAAACAAAAATAAATACCTAAAAACAAATAAATGTTCGGAATTATAATTCGGCACTAAAAAGTTTGATTTTGTTTTAAAAATTCCTTCGGAGTCATCCCCGTTGCCTTTTTAAAATAAGTATTGAAAGCGGTTTTCGAATTAAAGCCACTTTCATAGGCCAGCCCGATCAATGAAATATGATTGTTTTTAGGATCGAGTACCAGCTGTTTAAAATATTCAATTCTATAAAAATTAATGAATTCGTTAAAATTCTTCCCGATACGTTCGTTAAGCAGCCACGACAATTTATTTGGATGAACCTCCACCTGGTCGGCCAATAAACGAAGAGACAGGTTTGGAATTAAAAACGGCTGTTCTTCTTCTATAAACTGAGATAATTTATTGGTATATAAATCCGCCGTTTCTGCATCCAATAAAGGGGCTTTTTCAATCGTATTTTTTGCTATAATCTTTTGATGATTGTATAGTTTGTTTTTATAGGCTTCGTAGCGCGGATCATTTTTTATTGGATTGGCAAGCGGATCGGAATAACTTAAAAGAAGTACCGACGATTTTAGTTTGATTGCCTTCTCTAACCAATTAAAAGCTTTGTCGGGTTCATTCATTACTGCGTATGCCAGGTACAAGTACGAATGGGCCTGAAATGATTTGGAATTTTGCGCGGCCTCATATAGCTGATTGAAATATTTTTCAGATTTTTCAGCATCATTTTTATAAATGTACGCCAAACTCAATAACCCCAAACGTTCATTATGAATGACTATTTCTTTTGGAATATTTTCAAGAAAGGAAATAGCCTCATTGAATTGTCCTGACTTTAAGAGGCAATAACTACAAACAATGTATGCCGGAATATTTTGCGGATTATTTTTTAGAATTTCATCAAATAGTAATAAGGCATCTGAAAAGTTTGCCGTGCGATACTGAAAAAATGCACGGTAAAATAAGGTTTCCTGCGATAAAGGATCAATTCGGTGGGCAACATCCAAATGCTCCTTGGCTTTTGCAGTTTCACCGGATATTAGATACAACAACGAAACAAATTGTTGTGCCTCGGGATGACTGGCTTTTAATTTAATCGATTTTAGTCCGTGCTGAAGTGCATGCTGAAAATTAGCGTCGTAAAAGAAAGCATAATTGGCCAGTAAATAATGTACCCCTGCATTTTCCGGATTCAACGCGTAAGCTTTGTCCATGTATTCGCGTGATTTTTGCCAGGCTTCTTCTTTTGGCATCAACTCGGTAACCGCAAAAAAGCTGTAAGCATCCGACAAACCAACATACGAATCAGCATGTTTAGGATCAAATTCAATCGCTTTTTCATACAATTCAATCGCCTTTTTTGCATCCATCGGATTCCATTTATTAAAATGAAAACGGGCTTTCAGAAAATACTCATAAGCTTTTAAATTGTCTGTTCTCTTTTGAACCAAATGATCCTGAATCTCGAAGTGGCCGTATTGCTCGCGCAGCTTATCAGCAATTAACAAACTAATTTCATCCTGAATTTCAAAAATATTATCCAGTTTGCGATCCCAGGTTTCCGACCAAAAATGAAAATCTTCTTCAGCATGAATCAGCTGTGCTGTAATCCGAATGGTTTTAGCCGCCAGCCGCACACTTCCTTCTAAAATGGTTGCAACATTTAATTCTTTGGCAATTTGCCCAACAGGGATATTTTTGTTTTTGAAGAAAAAAGACGAAGTCCGTGAGGTAACTTTTAGCTGTTGAACTCCGGTGAGCGCATTAATTATTTCCTCTGTAATTCCATCGCTGAAATATTCCATTTCTTCGTTTCCACTCATGTTCACAAACGGAAGTACGGCAATTGCTTTTTCCATCGGGAATGTTTCGTTCATTTGATTCAAAATACAAAGATACACGTTTTAAACATGTTGTACTACCAATTTTTATTTCCTGTATTCGCTGAGATTTATGCCTGTAATTTTTTCAGTTACTGTATTAAGTAACGATTTTAAATCAAATTGGCAATCCAGCATAACGCCAGGTAAACACTAAAAACCGGAATCCGGATCTTCAATTCTTAGTTTCATCTCTGTAATATGGTGGTGGTCTATAAAATCGAAAAACAATTCATTATATGTTCTACTCGTTAGTTCCAATTCTTAAGTTCAGAAAAAGAATATGATTTATTGAAGAATAATTAATAGAATAAATATCTTTGCACCGGTTTGGGAAATGTTGCGGTATGTAAAAACTTATCATTTTGTTGCTAGTTTGTTACCCATCGCACTACAAACCCAAAACAACGTTCTAATAAACAAATAGATATCACTTCTACGGGGCTGACTGGTTTTGACAGCGGGTAGAAGAGACAAGTAAGCATGTCGGGTTTTGGTTGTTGACCCGTAAAAAATAATGACCAAAACCATAATTGGCGAAAATAATTACGCTCTTGCTGCGTAATCTAACAGTTTAGATTACACTTAATTCCGAAACAAGGTTTTGGAACAAGACATCGCCCGGATGCTAATGCTTTGAAGCGGTCCGGTCAGGCGGTGCAAATAAATCGAAGCTAGCTTAAACGAGGCTCTGGCGTTTTTGCGAAATTAAAAGAGATAAGGTAGTAGTTGGTGGCTTTGATCCGGCTGTTATTCGAAAATTAAGTCAGAGATAAACATGTAGAAAGCTTGTAGCTTCCTCGTTTGGACGCGGGTTCGACTCCCGCCAGCTCCACCCAACGGGGGATTTCATCAATTTTGTTGTAATCCCCTTTTTTGTATCCTCTCAAATCCCTTGCTATTTCAGGGATAAAGGTAAAAAAGGTATTGATTCTTACTGTTCGAACTCGATCCAATTCTCGGTTGTAGTAAATTCCTTCTGGGAATAAAAGATTTTGAAAAATCTTCTTCCCGTTTAAGTCGCTGGAGTCCCACAGTTTCATAGGATTTCGACATAAATCAACCGCATAATTCACTACTTTTTTAAGGTTCGAACTATATCCACCAACTTTATTTAATTCTTGTTCAATTGCAAAACATTCCTTTTCGTATCTATTTCTAAATTTATCGTATAAAGTTCGATCTATTTCACCAATAACGAAACGTTCTTCAATAGCCTCTACCCTCCTTCTTGTTTCTGTCAATCTCAATTTTAACGCCCTGGAATCATCTAATTGATTTTTGAAGAAACCAGTCATTTGTTCTTCCAGTTGAACTTTGATAATAGAAGTCGTTTCGGGATCAATTTGGAACATGTTTAATATGTTACGGAATAGATCATGCATAGTTTTTGCACTTCTATTTACATTACATCCTTTTGATCTGCATTTATAATAATATAAATCGTTCTTTTTTACCTTATAGCCTGTAATCGAACTACCACATTTTTCACACTTTGTAAACACCTTTAAAGGTAGGTTTTCACTATCCATATCATGAACAAAGCCATGTACCCGTTTCTCATTTCTGATATTATTCGCTGCCAAAAATAATTTCTTTGAGATAAGTGGAGTATGTTTGCCTTCTACTACTTTATCAGGAATAAGCTTACTTACAATCAGGCCACAATAAAAAGGATTAACAAATAGCTCATGTAGCTTCTTATCAGTGATATTTACTCCAAGTTTTTGAAGTTTTCGTACAATTTCAATATTAGGCAATTCAGAATACGCTTTCCACTCAAAAGCTTTTTTGAGAATTTTTCCCTCTTTATTAATAATAATTTGGCGCTCTGTGGCTTTACTTCCCTTATTTAAAACGTCATAACCACGAGGTGGTTTCCAAACCCAATAGCCTTTCATTAACATTTCACGCATGCCGGTAACAACCTTATCGCGCCTGAGTTCGTTATCCATTTGCCCAAACAAGAAAAGTATCTTTTGCTGGAAAGAACCAGATGGTGTAGTCGGGTCAAGCTCCTGAGTTGTAGCTAAAGTTATTACGCCGTACTTTTTAAGTAGTTCATCGGCAATAGATGCACCGTTGATTCCGGAACGAGAAAACCTTTCGTAGGAATAAACAATCACATAGCTGATATTTTTTGATCTCTTTACAAAGGTTAACATCCGGTTAAACTCTTTCCGGTCATCGGTTTTCGCTGATTCATAGGTACCACCAAAATAACCAACCACGTTTAAGTCGCGTTTGCTCGCATACATCTCACAATATCTTTTTTGCGAGGCAAGGCTGGTATTATCTTCCTGATCAGCTGATGATACCCGGGTGTAAATTACAGCATTGTTTCCCTCATGGAATTTCTTTGGAGCTTGTGGAGCAAATTGTTTAAACAGGCTTAAATCATTCATGACTTGAAGAATTTTACAATGGACAGGGATAATAATCCTAAAAAAATACGAAAATATCCAATACTAATACCGTTATTTTTTCAACATGAAAGCTTTCAATATCAGTAAAGCAATCGTTTCCGAATCTTTAATAAGCTTCTCATAATCAGAAGATGTCAAATCTTTGTATTTAGGAATAGAACGTATCTTCTCCAATGAGAGTCTCTTTTTGACTCTTTCTGTGGCTTCTTCAATACTTCTATTTTCGTTTTTTTGCATAGTTTAAATCACCATCTAACATCATCATTAGTGGGTAATATCAAACGTATACAATTTCGTACAAGCCATAAAGAGACTATGCTTTTATGGCAGCCTGAGGCTTTATATGTCTTTAATTGTGATAAAGATTCCCTTGTAATGCCTTGACAACAATCCTTATATCACCGGGAGATCGCGAAAATAGCTATTGAATAGCATTATTGAATGTACACTGTTACACAATATCTTCTTATGCTTCTAACTATTGTTTCTCTTTTATATTTCACAATTATTCTACCGTCAACAAAACCGTTCCATAAGAAAACCGTCCACTCTCCGGCACAAGTAGTAAAATCTTGTCATTAGCTTTCAGTTTCCCAAAGTTCATCAAATCATCCAATGCAGCAAAGATGGAAGCAGAAGCGATATTTCCAATTTCAGTAAGATTAGTGAACCACTTGTTCGTTCCCAGGTCCAAACCTTTTTCTTCAATTCCTTCAGCAAGTTTTCCGTAAAAGAACATGGATGAAACATGAGGGATCACATGATCCACATCCGCTGGATTAAGATCATATTTTTCCAGACAATATTCCAGGTGGTCAACCCAGTAACGAATAATATTGGGTTTAAGTAACCGGATGTTTTGCTTAACTGTCAAAACAGACCTATTGATTAACTCCTGACTGTCAAATTCTTTCCAGCTTTTTAATTCTCCATCTTTACGAAGTTCAGCGCCCATAAACATGCAAGTAGGCAGTTCGTTGGCATAGGATGTCATTTCAACCCATTCCACTTTGAACGAAATTCCATTCCTGCTCTTTTTATCAGAAAGCAATACCGAGCTGGCACCATCACTAAGCATAAAGCGCAGAAAATCCTTTTCAAAAGCCATGTATGGATCTTTGCCCACCTGCGAACAATGTTCATACTCTTCTTCATAATTTTTTGACAACAAGGTAGGAGAAGCCAACTCTGAAGTAGAACAGATGGCTTTTGATGAAACCCCGGACAAAACAGAAAGATAAGCTGTTTTAAAAGCCTGCAGGCAAGTAAGGCATACTCCCGAAGCGGAATACAGTTCCATTGGCCTGTTTTTCATTAAACCATGAACCATCGATGCATGTGATGGTAATAACTGGTCAGGATTGCCTGTTGCACATGCCAATACATCAATATCTTCCGGAATTCTCTCATCAGGAAATAGCTTTTGTATTGAACGGAATGCCAGCTCTGCATTGGTGTGCGTAATCTTTTGATTTTTGTCCAGAGCATAATACCTGGACTTAATACCGTTTTGTTTTAAAACGATGCGCCTTACTCTTGATGGCTTTGAATTGATTAAACCAAGATATTGTTCCATATCTTCGTTTTTAATTGGGGAATTGGGTAAGAATTTACCGGTAGCGGTGATGTAAACGGATGTATTCATAGCGGATAATTATACTGTTTGGTATGTAAATGTATACATTTTTCACATACCATTGCTATGAAATGGTCAGGATTTTATTACTAACTGACTATAGATGGTTTGATATATGGCACTTAATTCCTCTGTATTTATGCCGTATGAGAGGCATCTGTCGAAAGCCAGCCCCAGGAAACAACTGCGAAACAGTGTCGCATAATGCCTGGTATTTACTTTCTTTATTTCCTTCGTTTCTATAGCTCTTTTAATTACTTTTTCCCATAGGTCTGTCTCTTTTATAGAATTCTGTGTCATTATTGCAGAAAAGTTGGGATAGATTCGTGAAGCCTGCAGATACAACGAAAAATACTGCTTGTAGATATTGACTACTGATAGGGATAACATTTTTGACATTGTTGTATTTATGCCATTGACATACCTGTTTATAAACTGATTTAGCGACATGTTTTTATCGAACGTAAACTTCTGAAAGGGATCCTGGATCTCTATCATATAGGTGTTTATTACCTCTATAAATATTTCTTCTTTGTTTTTGAAAAAATAGAAAATAGCCCCCCTGGTTTTCCCGGTGGCGTTTTCGATAGCAGAAATACTTACTTTTTCAAAGTTGTTGTTCAAAAACAGTTTAAATGCTTCTTCTGTGATTTGCTCCCTGGTTGTCATAGTAGAATAAGTCTATTGAATACAAACTTACATAAAAACCTTATTTATCTGGTACAAAAGCCTTTTTTATAATTTCAGATACAACCGATTTTTTATTCAATGATTTTGTTTTTTACATTTTTTTATATATTTACATACCTAATGTATGGTATGTTTTCTATTGCTAAGAACGACTAATTCGTGCTAAGTAACGTGCCTTTGGCATGTTTTTCAGTAATAAAGAAGTAATGAAAAACAGTGGATCATATTACTTCTTTTCCAGTAAGCTGGTGAATTTTTGGTGTTTCAGAAAAAGTAAAAACAAAAGGAAATTCAGCAACCGGATCCCGGTGAAAACAATAATAAAAGAACACTTTGGACGATCCGGGGCTACTGTTAATATGAATTATTCCCCGTTATCACCTCATTCGTTGTAGCGGAAGATGAATGAAATAGTACAAAGATTGACAGGTTAACATCTTTCCTATGTCAGAGATTATCATAAATAAGGGCGGGCAGAACCTTGTATTCCCGGAAGGTAGGCGCTATTCTAAAAGAAGACACTGGTATATCTTTTATCTTCGGCCGCGAACGGAAAGAATTGTATACCTAACCCTTAAAAGTCTTGGTTACGAGGTGTTCTGTCCGGTAATTCAACGAATCAAAACCTGGAAGAACAGGCAACGGAAGAAGATAAAGCTTCCGCTTTTCCCGAATTACATGTTTGTTTATACCTATCCGCATGAGTTGTATGCTATTCGTAGTTTTCCGCAGGTGGTAAACTATGTTTCCTTCGCGGGCAAGCCGGGTACATTATCGAGGAAAGAAGTAGAAGGGATTCAAAAGATGTTGGGATTAAGAAATGCAGTTACCCTGGAAACGATATTTCTCAAAGGTGAACATGTGCGTATTATTTCCGGGCCGTTGAAAGGTCATGAGGGGATTTTGGTCAGGCTACGGAACAAAAGCAGGTTTGGAATCCGTTTAAAAGCGATCAATCATGCCGTATTTATCGATATAAGCCAGTCTGATCTGGAAAAGCTATAATTTGCACTGAACTTCCACCTGGGACGAAAGTGGCCGGTGTAACCTGACGCTGGCCGACAGAACCGGCTGAAACATTTTCTCATCAGTGGAAACATTAGTCCTATCTTTTAAACCTGGATACAAAATTCATTCGTTATGAAAAAACACAGTTTATATGATGTCATTTTTAAAATGAGGCCTATGCCCAAAAAGCTTACAGAACGATCTTATGTTGATGCGCTTATTGCAGCCGTTGATGAGTGTATAACTATTACCGAACACCGGTACCGGTCGTTGTTGCTTAATGCCGGACATACCTCCGATTACCTCTATTTTATAGAGAACGGTATCGCACGGTGCTTCTATTTTGATGACCGTACTGGCAGGGAACTTACTTCTATCCTTTGGAAGGAACAGAGTATCGTTTGTGATCCTGTAAGCTTCTTTCAACGAAAAACTTCGGAGGTTAATATCGAAGTAATGCCCGGCAGTTTGTTGCTTTCAATTTCTTACCGTCAACTACAGGACCTATTTCAGGAGTTCCCTGAAGCAGGAGTTTTTGAACGTTGTGTTTCCCTTCAGTATGTTTACTTTTTTGCCCAAAGAGCCCGGCAGTTGGCGGTGAACTCTCCATGGGAAAGATATTTACATTTATTATCAACTCATCCGGATATCGAATTAAAAGTGTCAAAAGAAATTATAGCATCCTATCTGAATATAGCCCCGCAGACACTGAGTAAAATGCTTCGGAAGAGAGGACATCCCTGATTGTTCAGAAGATTTGAACCTAAAAATTTATGAGCAGTTCCAATAATTCTCCTTTCGTACTCCGATTTTTACAATGGCTACTCTTCATAACCTTAAGAATTTTCTTAATCCAGGTTCTTTCATTTATTAATTCAGGTTCAGAGGATCGACCGGGCACAACTGTACCTTTGAAAATGAGTTGACTAAAAAAAATGGCCTTTAATGTTTACCAGTAAAATGGATGTATGCCTGGGCTGCAAAGTGGTCAATTCATTTGCGGATTGAATTTTCCCGCAGACAGACCTTTAAAATAAAGCATTATAAGCTATGAAAAAGCTCCATCCAAAACACTTTAGCATTCTTGTTCCGGTTACAGCCTATTTATATGTCCTGCTTTTTGTGTATGCAGGAATAAGTAAATTGATGGATTACGAAAACTTCACGGTTCAGCTGGGCCAGTCTCCGTTGCTTAGCGCCTATGCCGGTTTGATTGCTCCAACTGTAATCGCACTGGAGTTGTTGCTGTCACTGTCGTTGATTCGAAAAAATACCCGGCTTATTGGTCTGTATGCATCGTTATTCTTAATGGTTGCATTTACCGTATATATTTACCTTATTCTGAATTACAGCGATTTTGTTCCCTGTTCCTGTGGAGGTATCATTGAAAAAATGAACTGGACCGAGCACATGGTCTTTAATATCTCCTTTGCTGCACTAGCTCTTTTTGCTATTGTGCTTTCGGAGAAAAAGAAAAGAACCCGAATTCGTTTTGTAATTTTAAAGAGCCTTTTGCCATCCCTGCTTGCAGCAGGTGCTGTTGTTGCACTTTTCTTATCTTCTGAGCATATTATTAAAAAAGAAAACAGTTTTATCCGCAGGTTTGGCCAACATCCAATCCGTGATGAAAAGGCCGTGGACCTGGAGGTAAACTCCTATTATTTTGCAGGGATGAATGATGGGCAAATCTATCTTGGAAACTCTACAGCCCCATTGCTAATCACCCAAATAGATACGGCACTAACCAATAAGAAGGCAGTTAAAATAGAACTTGATAACGTCGATCATTCTTTTCGTTATATACAGTTACAGGTAAAGCCACCCCATTTTTATTTTTACGATGGTACGGTCCCGGTGATTTATCGCGGACATTTAGGCGATACAACGGCGCATACGGTTAGCATTAACGACTGTTATTTTTCCCAGCTTCAGGTAATCGATTCCGTTAATTTTGCTTTTCGGGCACAAAGCAGCCAAACAAAATCATGGGTGCTGGGGACTTTGAATCTTGAAGCCGACCCAAATATAAGGCTAGCCCAAAGCTTGCTTGAAAAACAAGTTGACGGAATATTTGATACCGACGGTCAATTACTTTATGATGATGCAAGCAGAGAACTCGTCTATATTTATTACTACCGCAACCAATTCCTTATAATGGACCAAGAGCTGAATCTGTTGCAGGAGCTAAACACCATCGATACTACGTCCAGAGCAAAGGTACAGGTGCGCATGCTTTCTGATGGAAGGTACAAAATGGATGCGCCGCCTTTGCTGGTCAACAAAACATCGACAGTACACCGGCAGGTTCTTTTTAATCTCTCCATGCTCATGGGGAAATACGAGTCACGGGAACAGTGGGAAAAAGCTTCTGTAGTTGATATGTACCGGACCGGAGGACGGGAATACCTGGGAAGTTTTTATGCCTATCACCGGGGAGAGAACAAGTTGTCCGGGCTATTGGCTACGAACAATCACTTGTTCATATTATCAGGAAATGAACTGGTGCGTTACAGTTTTGCGCAGGCTGTGACACGCAATTTTCAAAAAGGGGAAGCTGAAAACCTTGAACAGAGTAGGCAATAAATTTAAATTCTACGAACATGAAAAAGTTAAAAAGTATCATTCTGCCAGTTGCAGTTGTACTCCTGGGAGTTGGAGCTGCTATTGCCGGTAATACGGCAAAAAGTTTGGATGCATCAGAACCCGGTTATTATTTTGATACCTCACAGGGGCAGTGTGTATCTTCCGGTGAACAGTGTAGCCCAACACCTGGACAGGCATGTACCTGGAAAGATGCCAATGGCATCACACACAACCTGAGCCGTGAAGGCGAAACCATGTGTGGAATACCGCTGTACAAACTGAACTAAAGAAGAAGGATGCTCTACTGAGCATCCTTTTTGCTCATCCCCTTACTTATCCATTCACATTCAACATTATCTTTTAAAAAATAATTAAACCAGTCCAGTATTTTGTAAATCAGGTCATTTTGTGTTTGTTTTTGCAACAATACATGCCCTTCATTTTTATAAAACAGAGCTATGACATCTTTTTCATTTCTACATAAGGCGTTGTAGAATGCCATGGTGTGATCTGGCGTTACATTTCTATCCTCAGTTCCTGTCCAGAGTAATACCGGAGCATTCACTTTTTCAGCATGATAGATCGGATTGTTTTTGAAGTAGAGTTCTTTATCTGCTGAAAAAGGCACACCAAGTTTATACTGATTGGCTTCAATTCTGACATAATCAGGTATATGAAAACCGTAATTAAAGGAATGGCTATCCCATACAATATCACAATGAGCGGAACCGGAAACGAAAGTAGCAAACCGATCAGAGCGGGTTGCTATGTAATTGGTCTCATAGCCTCCGAAGGAGTGCCCAATCAATCCAATTCTTTCCTTGTCAATTGTTGGGTTATGAGCCAATGCCTCCAGTGCATGATTAACACAGTCCAGCGCATCTATGCCAGGCCCATTTTTCCCGGAGATTTCAATGTCAGGCAGGTACACAAAATATCCTTTTTCGAGTAGTAATCTAATGTTAAAACCGATGCCTTCATATATTGACGGGGAAAGATAACGGCTGGCAAGATTGTTTTGCTTTTGGTAAATATGCACGACCATGGGATATTTCTGAGATGGCTTGTATTCCAGCGGGTAATACAAAATTCCCTTTAAAGGAGTTCTTTCTCTGTTGGTATAGGAAATTAGTTCTTGTTTCAGCGTTAAAATTGTTTCATCCTGTTTATTACTTTCGAAAATAACAACTGGATTTTTTCCAGTTTCTTTATAAACCAACCGGGGAGGTTGGTTATAATCTTCTTCGAGCCAGGAAAAGCTGGTAAAGAATCGATTATACTTCAGCGATTGGATGTGTTTGGTTGTTGGAGGTATAATGACTTCTGTTTTTCCTTTGAACCACAAGCTGTAACCCGTTTGGTTTTTCTGTGGATTGTACAGTTCAATCACCAGGGGATTTGATAGATTTACCTGTTGAGTGGAAAATCGACCATAGGAAGATTTAATGTCCTCACGCTTGATGTTTACAATTTTGGTAATGTATTCATTAAATTTTGCCAGACAGGTAAGAGTTTCTGTTTTTATGTCCCATTGCCATACAGCACCCTTCCCTTGAAAAACAACAGACTTGCAATCGGTTGAAAACCATGGCATACTTAAATACTTTCCTTCAATAAACTTTGTGCCTTTCGAGGGAAGATGATAAAGTTTCCATCCATTTTCAACGGGAGAAAGGGCATAGTTTCCATTTCCCGAGAGATAATATTCAGGAGCAATGGTATCCAGCTCTACATAATTGTCATCTTTCAGATCATATAAAAACAATTGTATAGGTGGTTGTTCCGACTGGTAGTCCTGTAGCTTCCATGGATCAATGCTTAAAAAGTATCTTTTGTTCCTTATGTTAAGCGCTTTGGGTTGCTTATCTGTCCCTGCTCTTCGAATAAAATGGTCACGGGGTTTCCAAATGTAAGTCATGACAGTAATTGGAGGAAAAAACTTTTCTACCAATCTTTTATCATTACCCCGCCAGATATTCACCATTTCATTCTTTTGCTGTTTTTGGGGTACTATCAGTTTTAGAAAATGAACACCATCCTCAATTTCTTCCGTAAATGCTCGTTGGAAAGTTGTTGGCAGAATTTCATTCAAAAGATAGTTTTTTTTAGCCTGGACATCCAGAAAAACCAGATTTAGAACAGAATCTTGCTGGTTTTGCTCGTGAATTATTAGCTTCTGTCCATCATTGGCAATATCCAGATATGAAATCTTGTTAATTGTATGATATACCTTTTCAATGGTATTCTCCATAATACGAAAAACATCATAGCCTTGATCCGGATTTTCCGCAAATGCATAAATCTGATCACTCTTTGTGACAAAGAACCGGATCACCCGATTAACAACATTCAAAAGGAGCCCATCAGTTTTACGCAGTTCAAGTTTGTTCTGTTCATCTTTATTGTAGAGCAGCACAAACTGCTCTTTGGTTTTTAACACCTGTACTTGTTTTGTTCCCCGATACAAAATACTGTTTTGATCTTTTAAGTTCAACAGTTCGGCCTGGTTTGAACGTTGCATCAGCAATTGACCAGTGCCGGTAAAAACAACTGTCTTTACTTTTGTCCGGTAACCCAGCGGATTTCCGGGATGCCGGCTGTCAAAAATCAGCAGCGTATCCCTGTTTTGGTCATACGATTTCCATGCAGTCAACCATTTGCCATCGTCACTCATCTTCAGTCCGGTAAGCTCATAGTATTTCTTAACCGGATACTGAAGTTCTTCTTCGTTTTGTGCCATTAATTCCTGCCCTGCTGCAAGCAGCAGAGACAGGAATAAGGACAATATGAGAAATTTGGGTTTCATATTAATAGCCGGGATTTTGCGGATATAAGTTGACATTGAGCAACAATTCGTTCAGGGGTAAGGGCCATAAACTTTTGGTATCATTCCAGTTGGATTTCACTGTTTTTAAATCATCCAGATGCCCCAGACGTTTCAGGTCCAGGAAGCGATGTCCAAACTCAGTAAAAAACTCACGTTGTTTTTCTGTCAGTAGTTCCGTAATAAATTCTTCGGAAGAAAGGTCTGTGAGCGGAGTTAAGCCTGCCCGTTCGCGCGAAATATTCAGATAAAGCAAAGCTTCATTCTCCCGGTTTTGTTTAGCCAGAGCTTCAGCAAGAATAAAGTACACCTCTTCAAGCCGGAAAACTACTGAAAATTCGTTGGTATTGGTACCGGACAAATTTTTGTATTTGTAGGGTCTGTACCAGGTGTCACCGTTAAAACTGACCGGAGTCATCCAGCGCTGTTTACGCAGATCATTTTCTGCAAAACTGCTGATCAGCTCTTCGGAGAGCACATAGGCATACGGTGCTACATCGGAGAAATAATAAAATGATGCTTCTTTTGTGGCATCTCCACTGTTTTGGGGACCCATTTGCCAAAGAATATGGCTGCCATTGTTGTGAAAAACCTCGCTCAGATCAGGTTGTAACTGGTACAAGGAAGATTGCAGTATCCCATTGGCCAGTTGTTCGGCCTGCTGGTATTTTTGTTCTGTCAGGTACACTTTGGCCAATACGAGTTCCGTCACTTTACGGTTGGGATAGATACGTTGTGCATTGCGGTAATTATCATCCAGAAGGGATGCTGCCTCTTCCAGATCTGATTCCAGTTGTTCCAATAAAGCAGCTGATTCTGTTTTGCTTAAGTTCCGGTTGTATTCATAATCAATACTGGTTGTATATGGAATGTCCCCAAAGAACTGCTGCAAATAGAAATAGAGCAGTGAGCGAATAAGCAGAGCTTCTCCCTTTAACTGATTTTTTTCTTCAGCAGAAAGGGAGGTGGAAAGTTCTGTTCCGTTAATAATTGAATTGGCATAGTAAATCTGTGTATAGGCCGTGTTCCAAAGATTTGCAATCTTCGTGTTGGTTTCCTGTTGCTGGTTGAGATAAATATCCATCACCCCATTCTGGTCGTTGTTGTAACAAACCAGTTCATCAGCATAAGATGCAGCCAGAGTGCTCATGGTAAAGTATCCTGCGCCGGATATAAGCGACTGGTCACGCAAATCGGCATATAAACCGGACATAGCCGCATTTGCCGTCTGAATATTTTCAAATACCTGGGGTGTTCCCAGTTGATTGGTAGGGGCACTTACCTCTACCAGATTTTCGCAGGAGATTAAAACTCCCAGACAAAAAATGAGTATTGTATTTTTTATTCGTTTCATTTGTTTCGTTTTTAAAAATTAAGCTGGATTCCAAAAGCCCACGTTTTTAAAGGAGGCAGAAAACCGGTGAGAGAAAATTCAGGGTCCAGACCGAAATAATTTGTTAGAGTAAGCAGGTTTTGTCCCTGTACATAGAATCTTGCGCTTTGCAGGTAATTATTGAATTGCAGTGTGTATCCCAACTGCACGTTTTTGAGGCGGACAAAAGAAGCATCACTGATGGCAGCAGTACTGCTGCTGTAGTAGCTGTGCAGTTGATTGATTTGCGAATTTGTACCTGATGAATAGGGCATATACTGACCATCGGGATTGTCCTGCGACCATACATTCAGTACCTCAACAGGTTGATTGTATATACTTCCCGGACGAGGCATCAGACTGATGTAGTTTTGCTGGCGCTGTTTTACAAACTGAAACAGCAACGAGAACTCCCACTGTTTGTAAGAAAGTTGGTTCGACCAGCCTCCGAAATACTTAACGGCGGTATTCTCAATCACCTGATTGTCGTCGGGAGAGGTGATGTTCCCGTCGTTGTTGTAGTCCGTGAAACGATAAAGTTCCGTTTCAGCATCAATGCCCTCATAATTGTATCCTTTAATTATTGAGGTTGGGTAACCAACAACATATTGATTAGCATAGGTAGAGCCTTCCAGTCCCGGGAAAGAAATCAGTTTGTTTTTGGGGAAACTGATGTTGATACTGCTGTTCCAGGAGAATTGGTTGCTTTGTACTGGCGTAGCGCTGAATTCCAGTTCCAGTCCCTTGTTTTCCACTTTTGCAGGGAGATTGGCTTGTATGTTGCTAAATCCGGTAGTGGCGGGCAACGGAATACCAACGAGCTGGTTGCCGGAGCGGTTGCGGTACCATGCGGCACTGAATTGTATGCGGTCATTCAGGAAACCCAGTTCCAGAGCTGCCTCCAGTTTGGTGGTTTTCTCCCAACTGAAGTAGGGGTTATTTAGCCGGGAAGGATACAGACTGGTATTGCCACCATATAATGTATTGCTGACAGTATAAGTATCCAGATACTGGTAGTCTCCGATCAGGTCGCTACCGGAAATTCCATAGCTGGCCCGTAGTTTTCCGAAGCTTAGCCATTGGCTGGATGCAAAGAAATTTTCCCTTGAAAATAGCCATGCACCACCAACCGCTCCGAAATTGGCAAAGCGCTGGTTGGGGCCAAATCGACTGGAACCATCCCTTCTACCCGTGAGGTTTACGATGTAACGTTCTTTGAATTGGTAGTTTATGCGTCCGAATACTGCGGCGTAACGGTATTCCACTTTATCATCACCGCTGACTATAACATTTGCTGCCGCAGCCAGATTCGTGATCAGCGCGTTGCTTTCAAAGCCATAACCCATTACATTCAATGCGGTTCGCTGTGTTTGTTGCAGCGTTCCTCCTATCAACATATCGATTTCATGGTTGTTAAAGGTATGCCGGTAATTCAGCTGGGGCTCTACAAGCCACGAAAACTGCTGGTTCTGGTTTTTGAAAGCCTGTGATAAATCAGGCGTTAATCCGAAAGCTGGATTGTACATGGTATTGGGGCGAAGCATCAACTCTTCAAATGCAGTATAACTGATTCCTCCGTTTAATTTCAGATACACCGAAGGCAACAATTCGTACTGTGTATTGAGATTGGTATTAAAGGTTTTACTCTTATACGAGTAGGTACTTTCATAGGCTGCCAGAGGATTGGTAAAAGTGTTGTTTTCCCAGTTCAGGCTGCCATCTTCATGGTATAAAGCAGGGGCATTGGGAGATAAGCGAATAGCTTCACTCGTAATTTCGCTCTGGATTAAGTTATTGGACTGGTTGGAGAATAATCCGGACACATTCAGGAGAAAACGATTATCCGTTGAATGGTGACTAAAACTCCCGGAAATATTATCGGTTTTGTATTTGAAGTCATCCGAAAATACGGTGGTTTGTTCGTTGTGGCTGCCACTGATTATATAGCTGCTTTCTTTACTGCCTCCGCTGAGTGAAAACTGTAGCATCGAGTTGGTTGCTTTCCGGCCAATCAGTTCTTCCTGCCAGTCGGTATACCGGGTTTCGTCCCAGGTACCGTTTATATCGTAGGCGTTAGGAGGATAATCGGTAATCCCGTCATTGACATAGGCCTGACAACGCATTTCAAGGTATTGTTGCGTATTCATCATGTTCATTTTATTGGCTATCCGGCTGACGCCATAACTGCTGTTGATACTAAACACTGTTTTACTGTCGGCCTTTCCTCTTTTCGTAGTTACCAGTATCACTCCGTTGGCACCGCGCGAACCATATATGGCGGTTGCATCGGCGTCCTTTAATATCTCGATGCTTTCAATATCGTTGGGATTAATTGCATTAAGCGGATCAATTTCTCCATGCGGAAGAATTATGCCTCCCAGCGATGTGGGCGTTTGAAGAGTGGCCGGAACCCCGTCGATGATATAAAGCGGATAATTGCCGCTACGCCGGAGACTGTTTGTTCCCCGGATTTGTATGTCGTAGCCTCCGCCGGGAGTTCCGCTGCTTTGAGTAATATTAACTCCTGCCATACGCCCCTGTACCGATGACAATGCATTACTCACAGGCTGGTTTTCCAGTTCTTTGGCTCTTACCCGGGCAATACTTCCGGTACGCTCCTGGTCTTTAACCGTGTAATACCCTGCATTTACAGTTACTTCCGAAAGTGTAGTAACATCTTCCTGCAGTTGCACATTTATTTGTGTACGTCCGTTTAGTGGAATTTCACGGGATTTAAAACCGATAAACGAAAAGATAAGGACGGCATCTTCAGGGGTGTTTTTCATCGAATAGTATCCTTCGGAATTGGTACTGGTTCCCATTGAGGTGCCTTTAACAACAATCGTAACTCCGGGTAAAGGAGGCCCCGTCATATTTGTTACACGACCGCTTAAGGCAATTGTTTGGGCATAAGCCTGGTTTATGGAGAGTATAACCAGCAGACAGACAGGAAATAATAACTGAAGCTGTTTTCGGGCACCGGCGGAAGTTTTGGATGCTAAGCGATAGAACTGAGTATGGTATAGAATATATTTTTTCATGGATTTTTTGTTTGGCAAATAGAGTGATTACTAACTATGAAACGTTGTGTTTGAAAAGGCGCCAGGTTGATAATACAGCCTGGTTTCGGGGCAGATCTCACTCGGGCGATTTAATTTTGATGCGGTAAAGGATGTTTTGGCGGCTAATAAAAAACACGTAACGCATAGCGGAAAGGATGGCTGCAAAGTTGTGTGGTTTTTGCAGGCTGCCGGAGGTGTTTGAGCGGATTGGCAGAAGGGTAAAAAGATTACCGTACATCGGGAAAATCAGACACAAGTGGGCATAATTTTCCCTGTGTGGAAAGTTTTTCATAAATTTCGATGTTAATTGATGATTATCAAATTAGTTAACATGCAAGCCTGCTACACGTCGCCAAACTGTTGTAGCGGGCTTACTAGTTGTTCTCTGATTATTTTTTCATAGGCAGCTTGTTTTTTTGATAAAAGCAGAATTACGTAACGTCATTCATGCGTAAGCATGATGTAAGCCGGTAAGCTGAGTTTATTAATAAAAACGCCTGGAATTATAATAAAAGGCGCGGACTCAACTTATCCGAACTGAGGTACTGGTATACCCGTACACAGATAAGCGAGCCCACGCCTAGGTCGTGAGCCTTATAACTTATCATCTCGTGTACTTTCAAATTACCAGTTTTCAGTCCGAGATTCTAAGCGAATGCTTCCAATATTTTATTTATCGAAGTATCGCAAAATTACATCTTCCAAATGTAATGTCTGGCAAATATAATAAAAAAATAGACTTACAGGACTATAGTCCTTAGTTTTCTGATTGCTTTTTTATTCTTTTTGTATAATGCACGCTTCATTAGACGAAATAGAACGTTATATAATAAAAAGAGTCAAAGAGATTAGAGAAAGTAAAGGTATAAGTCAAACTTCTTTATCGTTATCCATAGGTAAAAGTACTTCATTTATATCTGATATTGAAGCACCTTCCAAAAAGGCAAAGTTTAACGTTATACATTTAAATCTAATAGCTAAAGCTTTAGGGTGCTCGCCAAAAGATTTCTGGCCAGATACTCCTATTTTGGAGAAAAAATACGATTTTATAAAAGAATTGAAAGCTAAGAAATAAGACTCTATTTATGTTGGGGAGTTATTTTTTGTGCATCCTCTCCCGTTAGAAAAAGTGGTCACCCACAAATATTGCATTTGCAACCCACACAAAGCCCATTCACAACCAAAAATTACAAAAGAGTTATTGCTCCCACCGCACTACACTACAATTGAAAGTATTTTGTATTTTTGACAAGTTTGTCAAGAAAAATAATTCTATAATAAAATGAAAAAATTTGGATTATATATCAGGACATTAAGAGAAAAAGCAAATTTGCCTTTACGTAAACTTGCTTCGTCTCTTGATATTGATCAATCTACATTGAGTAAAATAGAGCGAGGAGAAAGACAATTCACATCGGATATGATTCCTAAACTTGCGAAAGTATTTACAATAGAATACAAGGATTTACAGGTGATGTTCTTAAAAGAAAAATTATTGACGGACTTGATAAATGAAAATTTTGCAGAAGAAGCATTAATTGAATTACAAAAAGAGTTAAATCGCAGATAATGAAAATTAGAGTACAAATAAAAGGTAATAAAATATATTCTCCTATTCTTGATAAAATGCTTCCGTTATCACCAGAAGAAGAAATTAGGCAGGAATTTATATGTAATTTAATTAATAACCACGGATATAATCTTGCTCAAATTGGCCAAGAAATAGAAGATACCAACACCAATGAATATATTGACATATTGATTTATAGAAGTAGAATTGATAAAGAGAAAAAGATAAATCCAAGTATAATCATTGTAATAGAATGCAAGTCAGATTACATTTCTATAGATACAGCGAGCTTCAAGGAAGGCTATAATTTTGCTGCTTCTAATAGTGCCAAAATTTTTATAGCAACGAATAAAAAGGAAACTAAAGTTTATCACATAGAGGATAGTATTTATAGTAAACTTAAAGAACTTAAGAGTTTTCCTAATGCAGACGTTATAGTCGATAATAAAAAACTATTTAATTTTCTTGAATCTTATCAGTCATATAGTCGGGATGATTTTAGTAGATTATTATTTAAATGTCACAATATAATTCGGAATAACGATAAGCTTTCACCTGAATCGGCATTTGACGAGATAAGCAAGATTTTATTTATGAAAATTCGCTTTGAAAGAGACAATAGAAAGGAAAGGTTAATATTTTCAGAATCAAATTTAAAGGAAAAGGGGGAAACTTTTAAACAAATAAATCCCAATAGACCATTGTTTCAAATATTATTTGACCAGACAAAGGAGTATTTTAAAGGTGAATCATTATTTGATATAAATGAAGAATTAAGAATTCGCGAAACAAGCTTTTTTCAAATAGTGAAGGAGTTGGAACAATATAACCTTTCAGATATATCTGATGATATAAAGGGAATTGCATTTGAACAATTTCTTGGACGCACTTTTAGAGGTGAATTAGGACAATTTTTCACTCCCAGAACAATTGTAAATTTTATGACAGAAGTGATTGACCCTCAGGAGGGAGAGCTGATTTGTGATCCGTGTTGTGGTAGTGGGGGATTTTTAATCAAAGCATTTGAATATATAAGAAGTAATATTGAAAATGAGGTTCATAAAGAAAAGGAGAAATTAAAGAAAAAACTGTCAGGAATTAAATTAGTTGAATACTATAAAAAACTTGATTCTGAATTTGATTTAAAAAATCAAAGAGGGAGGCTATATCATTTTTCTCATAAATGTATTTATGGAACTGATGCTAATCCGCGTATGGCAAGAACCGCCAAGATGAATATGATTATGCACGGTGACGGACATGGAGGAGTGCATCATAACGATGGACTTTTAAATGTTAATGGTATATTTGATGGAAGATTTGATGTTATTCTCACTAATCCACCATTTGGCGCAAGAGTTGATAAATCGGTCAGGGTAACATTAGAGGATGTCCCTCATATTGAAAATATTAGAGAATGGAAAAATGAATATGGGGAAGATTATGAAGAAAAGGTAATTAACAGCCTAAAAAGTTGGGCGGAACAGGATAATGGAAAGAATAAACCAAAAGGCAAAGCAATAACAGAATTATTCTCGACTGGCAAGTTTAGCACTCTTACAGAAGTATTATTTATTGAACGTTGCTTAAATCTTCTTAAGCCTGGAGGAAGAATGGGAATTGTTTTGCCAGAAGGTGTGTTGAATAATACGAACTTGCAGAAGATACGTGATTTTGTTGAAAGTAGGGCTAAGATTATTCTTATTACTTCAATTCCACAAGATGTTTTCATTGCTTCAGGGGCAACAGTAAAACCAAGCTTGTTGTTCTTTAAAAAGTTTACCGAGAGTGAAGCAAAAGAATGGAAGCGCATTCTCAAAAAAGCGACATCGGAAATTTTTGAGAAATATGCAGAACAAGTAAAACCTATTGAAGAAAAGCTGGCTTTGAGAGGCAAAGAAGCTCCATCAGCAAAAGAGAAAAAGGAGTTGAGAAGGGAATTACAAGTACTTAAAGAAAAAATTGAAATAGAAATAAAAGCGAAGGTTAAAAAAGATTTCGATTATGAAATACCTATTGCTGAAGTTGAAAAAGCAGGTATAAGCAGTACGGGGGCTGAAATTGAAAACGAATTAATTCCACTTTGTAAAGAATTTACAGAATATCGAAGAAACAACCATTTATGGGATAATAAATTTGATACTATTAGCTATGAAGTAATGGAAGATGGTAAAATGTTTCGTATTCCAACTGTAGGTGAACCCCAAGAAATTTATGGATAGTATGGAGCAGTTGATTACGAGAACATATTTAAAAAATACAAGACTCAAATTACTTGAAAACTGGAGTGTCCAATATTTACTTGAATCAAAATTTTCGTATAACGAAAATTTTGAGCTTGTACCAATAGGTTCTTTTCTAATAAAATCAAGATTAAAGACTTTGATTGAGGACGAAAAGACTTACCAAAGAGTTACAGTAAAAATCAATAATAATGGAGTTGTGCCAAGAGATACTGAACTAGGCAAAAACATTGGAACAAAACAACAATACTTAGTAAAATCAGGGCAATTTTTAATGTCCAAAATTGATGCAAGAAATGGAGCATTTGGTTTAGTTCCTAAAAACCTTGACGGTGCAATAGTAACAAATGATTTTCCCGTTTTTGATGTTGAAGGATCGGTTGTTAATCCTGAGTTTTTAGTCCTTATAACCACAACTAAAGAATTTATAAAATTTGCACAAAGTTGTAGCAGTGGAACAACTAATAGGCAAAGAATTGATCTTGACATGTTTTTAAATGTCAAGATTCCTCTTCCTTCACTCCCTGAACAAAACAGAATTGTCGAGACATGTAATGATAAAATTAAACTCGCAGCAGAACAAGAGCAAAGGGCAGGTGACTTAGAAAAAGGCATTAAAGAGTATTTGTTTAAAATAATAGGTATTTCAAATGAAAATGCTCAAAACTCATTGAGCGAAAAAGGTTTGAGAATAATTTCATATTCAGAAATTAATAAATGGGGTTTAGATTTTATAGGAAAGATTCAAAATAATATTGAAAATGAATTTCAAGTGTATCGTATTAAAAACCTTTGCAAAATAAGTAGTGGTGGCACACCTTCAAGAAGCAAAAAACAATATTATAATGGAAAAATTCCTTGGATTAAAACAGGTGAACTGAAAGATGAAATACTTTATGATACAGAAGAAAAAATTACAGAAGAAGGTCTAAATAATAGTAGTGCAAAACTGTATTCCGCAAACAGCTTAGTAGTTGCGATGTATGGAGCAACTATTGGTAAAACTGCCAAATTAGGTATTGAGTCAACAACAAATCAAGCGTGTGCAGTTCTTTTTGACATCAATAATGACATAATTGTAACAGACTTTTTGTGGTTCTATATCCAAAGTCAAATCGATGAACTTAAAAAACTTGCATATGGTAGTGCTCAGCCTAATCTAAATGCTGGGACTATTGCCAATTTTATAGTATATGTTCCAGACCTCGATTTGCAAAAAGAAATAGTTGACAAAATATTTGTAATGAAGTCAGAAATTAAATTATTGAGGGAAAAATCCGCTCACAATAAAGAAAGAGCTATAAAAGAATTTGAAGACGAAATATTTAAGAGATGAGAATTACCAAGCTAAAATTACATGGATATAAGAATTTAAAAATTTCATTAGAGCATCAATCTGATAGCATCGCTTTGATTGGTAATAATGGAAGTGGAAAAAGCAATGTACTAGAAGCATTGAGTATTATATTCAAAAGTCTTTACAAAAATGAGAATAACGTTCCATTCGATTATGAAATTGAATATAGTATCGGCGGAAGTAATCAAGTTAAAGTTCAAAAGAAAGCATCTCAAATTAAATCATTTCTAAATGGAAAAACTCAGATATATATAAAAGATTTTTTACCTAAAAGAGTTATTGCAATTTATAGTGGAGAAGATGACAGGTTATGGAATAAATGCTATAAACCATTTTATGATGATTTTATAAAAAATATCAATAAAGCGAATAGGGAAGGTACCGCTACGGGAGAGATGCCTCAAATGTTATATCTGAATAAATTTTATTGGCATATTTCTTTACTGGCTTTAGTTGTTTCTGATGCACTCGATACTCAACGTTTTGTAAAAGAAACTTTGGGTATTAATACCATTGATAAAATTAAATTTGATTTTAACACTAATATTGACTATAAGAGTTTTACTCCTAGTCCGATTACTGCATTTCTGCAATTGATTGACAACGAGGGCAGTGAGTATACAATAGAGGAATTTAAAAGAATAATTAGCGGTTCTGACTTATCGGCATCCTTACCTATGACTTTTAGTGACAGTTATAATGCTGACGATATATTTAGATTGCTCTACTGGTCTTTTACTGATAAAAACGGCAAAATTATCTCTGATGTTAAAATTATTTTTAATGATGGACTTACGATTGAGGATTTAAGTGAAGGAGAGAAGAAACTACTTCTAGTAAAAGCTGCATTTGAATATGCTTCACAAGAAGATAGCCTTTTTATTCTTGATGAACCGGATTCTCACGTTCATTTAATAAACAAAAAGTTAATAATTGGTCTTTTAGATGACTATAAAGCAAATAGGCAAATTATATTAACCACACATTCCCCAAAAGTTACAGAATGTTTTAAAGAAGAGAATGTTTATCAACTTCGAAAGGGGAAATTGGAAGATAAAAATAAGAGGGATATTATTAAAGATTTATTTGGTGATGAACTAGATTGGTTTGGAGCAGAGACACTTTTTAGCAAAAACACACCTTTACTCTTAGTTGAGGGAAAAGGAGATATTCAATACATAAAGAGAGCAATATTATTGTTTAAAGACGAATATCCTCAGTTGCAGAATCTTCAAATTTTACCATCGGGAGGTTCTTCGAGTGCAAAACCTCTGTATGACGAGTTAAGACCAACTCTTGCAAAAGATAAAAAAGTAATTGTTTTATTTGACAGAGATGATGCGGGTAAAGAAGGGATGAAATCATTCGGAGTTATTTGGGATAACACTAGTAGTAAAAAAGGCAAAGAGGATACAACAACTTACAAAACAGAAATTTCAACATACTGCCTTATGTTACCAAAAACAGATGATTTTGAAAGTAACGAATTTCTCGTTGAAGATTATTTCTTAAAAGAAACGAGAAACAAGTTTATAACCGAATCATTAACAGATATTACTTCTTTTAAAGAGGTGCCAAAAGATTTGCGTCAATGTGTCAAGGAGCGTTTTTCAAAGGAATTCACCAACTTTGGAGTAGAAGAATTTGTCAACTTTAAAGTCTTACTTAATAAACTCAACAGTATTGTTACACCAATAGTAACTGAGATCTTTTTTATTGACAATGGTAGAATTGAAGCTGAAGGTTATTTTCATCCACTTGACACTTCCATTTCAGTAATGAAAGGAAGTCAAATTCTAAAAGAAGAAAAACAATCCTGCCCAAGTATCTCTCTTAGAGAACGAAATAAGTGTAAAAATAAATCTTTATTTGCTGATGATGGAGATTACTACACACTTGAAGAAAATGTCTTTTTTAAAACTCCTAATTCAGCAGCAGGTTTTGTGTTGGGATATAGTGCCAATGGTTGGGATAAATGGAAAAATGCAAATGGATTGCCTTTGAAAGAGTGCTATGCCAGAGAGATTAAAGCAGAAGAAATAGAAAATCTTTTAGACGAAGAACAAGAAAAGGTAGAGGTAAAGGAAGAAGCAAAACAGACTCTAAAAACACAACAAACACCTGGTACAAAGACAAAACAAACTGTTTTTTTTGAGCCAAGTTTATCAATTCCTGATTTTCAATTACATTTCTGGGAAGGATTCTCTGAATATCTACAAAACAAAAGCGACTTGCCTCCTCGTAAACCGCGTGCTCAACATTGGTACGATACTTCTATTGGTTCATCTGAAGCTTTTTTATCCAGTGTTATAATCATTAGAAAAAGTCGTTTACGTGTTTCAATTTACATTACCAATAATAAGGAACTATTTAAAAGCATACTTTCTCACAAGTCGGAAATTGAAACAAAATATGGTCTAAAATTTATTTGGAATAATAAGCCTGAAAAGAAAGCTTCTTTAATCTCTATCGAAAAACGAGTGAATTATCTCATCAACACAATTGGTAATGAGGAGAAAAGTTATAAGTGGCTACTCGAAAGTTTATTAATGATGAAAAATATATTTCATACTTATAAAAACAAATGAACTTGGTATGTCAAACATATTCGAACATCCAGCTCACATATCAAGCACAATTGCAATTAGCACAAACCGCCCACATCGAGAAATTGTAAAAGAGCTTGTCTGTTTTCCACCGCTTTTTTCCGTTTAAGGACTTAAATTCTCGGTTAGTAAATTCGTTCGTCTGTCCTTGTCTTCGCACTAGCGCTAATGAGGAGCTAAATGGGTAAGGCTAAAGTGCCGATCTAAGTACGTTCATCCTCCTTTAGGCACACATTTGTTAGCTAGCCATTAAATAATCATTATTGTTTCGACAACCCCAACCGGACTAAAATACTTTATCCATGTATTATCATTTTAAACCCAATTTCCGCTTGCAACAGTATAGGTGGGTGCTTCCGAGATACCTGTTTGTTACAAGCGGAGAACCTGCGGCCATGCCCTTGCCGGGAGAGTTCCTGCGCAGGGGATAATTCATGTATTTTATATTTCAATTTTTACTCCACTGTGCCGCATCTGCGGCTTTACCCCATTAATTTACCGGATATTACTTTTATCGCTTCCCGCTGTTTGGTTTCGAACAGAGGCGAGGAAGGTATTGCCTGGTTTTTTTTGGGGAGGCCCGGCGGAACGGGGAAATTTTATAAATTTTAAAACAACAAATTATGTCGATATTATATTCAAAAATCCAACGGGTAAACCCACGCAACCCACAAGCCGACCGGAAATGGTACCTGGTACCCAACCGCGTGGAACAAAAAACAGAAAAGGAGATTGCTGAAGCCTTGAGTAAAAATACCACTTTAAGCCGTGGCGAAGCAGTCCTGGTATTGGATGAGCTGCAAGCGGTGATCCAGAATTCCCTGCTCGATGGTTATTCCGTGCAAATGGGCGACTGGGGCTCATTTCAGTTAACGTTCAACTGCATCGGCACGGATACCGAAGCGGAATGTACGGCCGATAAAATTACGTCGGTCAACATCCGTTTCCGCCCTGGCAAACAGATGAAAGAGGCGCTGTCTAATGCAACCTTCGTGGCTCGTTAGTAGCTGCTTGATCCTTTTCGATCACAACCTCCCGGCAGTTTGTTGGGAGGTTGTTTTTGTTCCCCGGAATTCATCAAGATCTTTTCTAAAAATCTTCTTGATCTTTTCCGAAAATCTTCTTGTTCTTTTTCGAAAATCTTCTTCATGAAGTTTGGAAATCGTCTTCATGTTTTAGTGGAAAGTTCTTGAAGAATTTATTTTGGTTGGATTTGTGGCCGGGAATAGCGAGTAAAAAGAAGAAAGAATGGCTGTAGAAAAGCTTGATTTTTCTATTCTTTCTTTGGTTTTATATTGTTTAGGATGGATTTTAAAGATAAAAAGCTACACATAACGTATTAAATAGCAAATTATAAGATAACTTTGGTTTACATAGAACAGAGTTAGGCACAAGCGTTAAAGAAACATAATAGCAAC
This sequence comes from uncultured Draconibacterium sp., assembly GCF_963677155.1. Classification (NCBI taxonomy): domain Bacteria; kingdom Pseudomonadati; phylum Bacteroidota; class Bacteroidia; order Marinilabiliales; family Prolixibacteraceae; genus Draconibacterium; species uncultured Draconibacterium sp. The sequence goes on from NZ_OY781884.1 coordinate 72,541, forward strand.
CATTCTGACAATAAAATGATTGAGAAAAAAGATTTGAATACAGAATACATATTCCGAATTAATCGGACTTTTGATTATATTGAATCAAATATCGAGAAACCAATGACACTTGAAGAATTAGCAACAGTTGCAAATTTCTCAAAATTTCATTTCAATAGAATATTTCAGTCAATTGTGGGTGAAACACCATTTCAGTTTATTTTAAGAGTTCGGCTTGAAAAAGCGGCAATGCTAATTTTAAATAATAAAAAAGAGAGTATTTCAGAAATTGCTTACAAGTGTGGTTTTTCTGACATTTCAATATTCTCAAGGAATTTCAAAAGTTATTTCCAAATTTCCGCTTCTCAGTATAGGGTAGATAAATTAAACAATAGCAATTTAAGTCAACAAGATAGCAATAGTCATCAAAGCGATGAGAAGCCAATCCAATATTTTTGTCCTGAATTAAAAACCATTAAATGGAGGACAAATATGAAATTAAACAAAAGTGTGGAAGTAAAAGAACTTCCCAAAATGACAGTAGCCTACATCAGGCACATTGGCCCATACAAAGGGAACGATAAACTATTCGAAGGCATTTGGAATAGATTGTTTTCATGGGCGGGACCAAGAGGTTTGATCGGTGGTGAAAACTTCAAATCGTTGGTTGTTTATCATGACGACCCAAATGTAACCATCGAAGACAAACTCAGGATGAGTGTTTGTATTACTGTTCCTGCTGAGACTAAAGTTGAAGGAGAAGTTGGGAAAATGGAAATTGAGGTAGCAAAATATGTAATTGCCCGTTTCGAGCTTTCCGCCCAGGATTTTCAACAAGCATGGGATTGGGTTTATGGACAGTGGTTTCCGACAAGCGGTTATCAACCTGATGATAAACCTTGTTTTGAAATGTACCCGGAAGAACCTAAAGATGGGAAGTTTACCGTTGATATTTGCGTTCCGGTAAAACCAATGTAGAAACTAACAGTGAGAACCTGTTTTGTGCAGGTTCTCTTTTTTAAACTATTTCACTATGGGCTACTATGTTGATTTAATGGAAATAACAATTGAGGGTTATTAAAAAAACTGAAATATGCCTACTTGCCGCCAAACAGGATGGTTCTAAAAGAAAAATTGGATGAACGATTGGTTTATGTAGACTTGAATAGTTCCTAATTTAAGATGAAAATGTTCAAATAATATTGGCGTTTGCTGCCTGTAACAGCGATTATGCAATTTCCGTTTCAAATATTTGAGGGAAATTAACAGTGGACGGAAGCGACAAAATAACTTGATAGATTTGATTATTTTTGATGAAAAACAAATTTGATTATGGCGACAATATTGAAAGCTGACCAAAGGGAATTTCAAGAAAGCCCAAATAAAACAGATAATTACAGAATATTCACAGATATTTCAAGAATTAAAAAGGGAATTAATCCTGAAAACTTAAACTTTGATTTAAGACAACTAAATCCAGACCAATACTCAGCTCCTTATCATTTTCATAGATACGCAGAGGAACTTTTTATGATAATTTCAGGCTCTGCAACATTAAGGACTCCAAATGGATTAGAAATTGTAAATAGTGGTGATTTAATGTTTTTTGAAAAAGGAGAAAAAGGAGCACATCAATTATATAATCACACGATTGATATTTGCACTTTTTTAGACATAAGAACTTATTTAGGATATGATATCGCTGAATATCCTGATTCAGATAAAATATTAATAGCCCCAACATTTGAGATTTTTAATAAAGAATCTCAAGCTAATTATTTCGATGGAGAAGTGAATATTAAAGATAAGTGGAAACAGGTTGAGAATAAAAATGAATAACACTACCCTAACAATAAAAAAGATATTAAGCATAATATGTGTTGTTGAACCTCCATTTTGGGGTATAACAACAATGATGGTGCTTACCAGTTATGCGTCAGCTAAAAATAGCCAGTAACAAATTGAAAATTAAGACAAAAGTGACGAAATCAAGAATAGAAAATTTTAAGATTAAAAGTAAATACTTGAACAAAAAAATGGCAGTTTCTGTGTACTTACCGATTGATTATGATGACAAAAAAAGTTTCCCGACTTTATATTTTCATCACGGAAGAAATGGAAATGAAAATATCCTATTTGATGCGGGTTTGAGTACTATTGCCGACAAATTAATTAAAAATCATAAAATAAACTCTATAATTATTGTCTGCCCAAATTTAGATAATAGTCGAGGTTTAAATTCTTCATCGGAATACAGAGAGGTTAAAGACCCATTTGACAGAATAATAAATAATGGAATGTATGAGGATTATTTTATAAATGAGGTTATTCCGACAATTGACAACAAGTTTAAAACTCTAAAAAATAGAAACAGCAGATTTGTTGGAGGAGCATCAGTTGGAGGATATATTGCACTGCACAATGCTTTCCGTCATCCTGATTTATTTTCTAAAGTTGGCGGGCATATGCCAGCTATAGAATTACAACTTGAGAAAGAAGATAAGGCATACTTTCAAAATCAAGACAATTGGGATAAATACGACCCGATTAAAATTGCAAAAGAAATGGAACTTCTTGATTTCAAAGTTTATCTTGATGCCGGGGACAAAGATGAAGGAGAATTTTACAATGGCTGTTCTATCCTAGATAAAATATTAAAATCAAGAGGAATTGAATCTCAAAATTATGTTTTCGAAGGTCATCACAATGTTGAGTATATAAAATCAAATATGGAAAAATATATGATGTTTTATGGAAGTTAAAAGAAAAAAGCCGAACGCATAACACTTTGTAAATTGCATTGCGGCGTTCGGTGCAGGTTGTCGCCTCGGATTCCCGCATGATTGTCTTTCGTCCTGCGGACGGACAATCACTCGCAATCCGCAACGACAACTTACAATTTTCCGTTAACGAACATGTACAAAAGTGAAATAAAGAGTATAATAATTAGATCAAAAAATAGTTAGAAAATGAGTAAATATGTACATGGTTACTCTGAAATTGAAGCAAGTCGTTTAAATGACCAAGCTGATTCACTTGCTAATCTCTTACATTATGATTCAATCTGGAATGACGGTTCAATTATTCTTGAAGCTGGATGTGGTGTTGGAGCACAAACAAAAACAGTTGCTCCTAAAAATAAAAAATCAAGATTTATTTCAATTGACATCTCATTTGATTCAGTTGAACAAGCGAAAAACTTAATAGATTCAAAAGGGATTGATAATGTAAATTTTAAGCAAGCAGATATTTTCAATTTACCATTTGAAGACGAATATTTTGACCATATATTCCTCTGTTTTGTTTTGGAACATCTTCCAAATCCGATTGAAGCATTGAATAAATTAAATAGAGTCTTAAAAACAAATGGAACAATAACCCTAATTGAGGGAGACCATGGTTCAACCTATTTTCATCCAGATAGTGAGGATGCCCAAAATGCAATTCAATGCCAAGTTGAACTTCAAAAACGAAATGGAGGAGATGCGAATATTGGACGAAAACTTTTTCCGTTGCTTGAAAAAGCAGGATATTCAGACATAAAAATTTCTCCGAGACAAGTATACGTTGATGATTCGAATCCTAATTGGGTAGAAGGGTTTACAAAAAACACATTTACAGCAATGATTAAAGGAGTTACTGACGAAGCTATTTCGAAAAAACTAATAACACGTGCAAAAATGGAAAAAGGGATAAATGATTTATTAAAAACAGCAGAAGGAGGAGGAACGTTTTGTTATACCTTTTTTAAGGGAGTTGGAGTAAAAAAACAACCACGAACACCCAACGAAGTGTAAATGTAATGCGGGGTTCGTGGTGTGTCGTTCGCTGGATTCTCGTTTCGCAGTTCCGTGCCGGACAGGAACGAGCTCCGAAATCCGCCCCGACAACATGTACCAACCGTTATGGCGTATTGTGACCGTGGTACACGTTCAAAAAAAAGTCTATATAATTAAAATTGAATTCAGGAATGTCTATAATTAACAAGATAAAATGGTTGATTTTACAAATAATCATATGGTTGATTCGTCGCATATCAATAAACATCAAGGTAATAGAAATACTTCTGTTTCCTATAACTTTACTTTTCGCTATAAAAAGTTATAAAAAGTGGGGTGCTTATATTAAATACATGAATATCATTGGAAATAATAAAAGTAAAATACAGTTTATTATCAATACTTATACAAGGAAAATTTCAAATGCCATAATGGCGAAATTACTATATTCATATCCCAATGTTTTTACAAAATATGTAATCCTCAAGGGGGAGAACTATGTAAAAGATATCAAACATAATAAAAAAGGAGTGTTCGTGATTGGTAACCACGGAGGTCCATTTATGTTACAAACATTCCTGTTCTCTAAGATATTTAACATCCCATTAAGTTCGTATTCCGCACCTTGGTTGAAAACTCGTAAAGATTTTGGGAAAGAAATAAGTCTTCTATTAAAACAATCTTCGGTATACTTTAAGGGTGAAGAAAAGAAAATGTTAAAAGCTTTATTGTTTGGCGAATGGATAAATATACTTCTTGATGTTACAGTTAATGCTCATCAAAAACCCAATTGCACTTTTGCAGGTCACCCTATTCAACTCTCCTTATTTCCATTCCGTATTGCGTTAAAATATGATATTCCTATTCTCTATGTCGGAATCAAAAGGGAGAACAGTAAAATAGAAATAGAAATCCACCTTATAGAAAACTTTTCAAATGCAGAAGAAGGGTTAAATAAATATGTTAAACATTTAGAAACAACAATATTTTCAGACAATTATTCAAATACACTTATGCCATTTGTTTTACAAAATATTTAAAGAAGAGCATTATGAAATTAGAAGCATTAAAAATTAAAGATCAATTCAAGTCACAGTCAGAATTGAACTTAACTCGAATAAAATCACAAAAGAATAGACATTATAACCTATCTAGGAACGATTCATTAACTTTGGTTATTGCCCAAGGGTGCAGAAATAATTGCAAATCTTGCTGTAGAACATTTTCAGGAAACAGTAAAATGGATCCTCTTTTGTTTAATCATATGTTGAATTATGCACACAAACATTTCCATAGTGTAAGTATTACTGGAGGAGAGCCAACTGAACATTTTGAAATAATTACTAAGTATGCAAAAAACTATCCTGATTTAAGAATTAATATTACTACTAATGGAGAAAATATCGATGGTGAAATAGTAGAATCTTTAAAATGTACTCCAAATCTTTTTCCTTTGATAAGCTTGAATGGAATAGAAGACATACACGATAAATCACGTTACGATGGAAGTTTTAAAAAAGTATATAAATCAATTCTTAAGTTAAGAAATAACAATATTCCTTTTGGAATTCTGGGTGTAATTAATCAGCAAAATGTTTCTCAGATTCTTTCTCCTGTATTTCTTGAGTTCATAAATGAAATAGAAGCATGCACATTGGAACTATTTCATTATTATCCTATTGGCAATAATGAATCTAATTTTGAGAAATTAATGCTGTCAGGAGAACAAATAAACGAATCTGTAAATTTCAGAAATAACCTCTTCCGAAATAACCCTTACGACTTTTTGTTTAGAGCTGGGCAGTTATCAACAAAAAGATGCCACCGTGAAATTCAAATTAATGTGGATGGAACTATTTCATACTGTCCCTTTAGTGTTTGGGGATTAGAAAAAGTATATGAAAGTGACTCTGAAGACATTATCCATGAAAAAATTAACAGGCAACTAGACAACTGGAATTATTTAACATCAAAATCTCCTGCATTTTGTCCTTTACAATCAAATACTTCTAACTTCATAAATTTTTTCAAAAAATATGGAAATCAACATTCACGCGCAACTGGCATTTTAGACAAAGCATCAAGTACATTTAAAAGTTACTGCTTTACAGCTGAAAAGGCAAAAATACTGAAAACACAAGAATAATTTATTGAGAAAAAATAATAAACAACAACGCCATAACACTTTTTATAAGTAATGGCAGATAAAGTGCTAAATATCAAGGTTTGAACGGGATGTGCCACTCAATCTGCCACGACTCATACAATTTACCGTCAGACTGTCTACCTCTTTCCATGAAAGAATTATTTGGGTAGCTGACTTAAAAAAGAATAAAATATTGAAATCTCAACGGCTTAATTTTACTTTTTAGACAGACTGCCGTTAGCAGCAAGTTTAAGGGGCATCGTAACAAATTGATAACCTGATGTATTTTAATATTTTTATGAAAATATTCGTAGAATGTTAATGATTATCACTTTAAAGAGATATAGTTTTATCTCGACAAAAAGAGAAAGCAATATGACAGGTACAATCATACTTCCTGCGCCTCAAAAAGACCTTGAATTTCCGTTAATGAAAGCGATTGAATTGCGAAGAACTAAGAGGAAATGGAAAAACATAGAGCTTTCAGAACAAGAAATATCAAACTTACTGTGGGCTGCATGTGGCATCACTCATAAAGAAACGAAAAGGAGTAAAAGTCGAAGAACAGCTCCTTCGGCTTGTAATTCACAGGAGATAAAAGTTTTTATAGCTCTATCAAATGGTGTTTTTTATTACAATGAGAAAGAACATCAATTAAATAGAGTAAAATCAAAGGATATTAGAGAAAATATTGGAACACAAAAAATGATGCGTTCTGCTCCAATTGGATTGATTTATGTTTCAGATTATGCGAGACTGAAAACATTTCAATTTAGAACAGATGAAGATAAATGGTATACATCAACAACCGATACGGGGTTTATAAGCCAAAATGTTTATCTATATTGTGCCGCTACTAATTTAAGTACAGCTATCCTCGCTTTGATTGATAGAAAAAAATTGCATAATCTGATTGGATTAGGTGAATGCGAAAAAATTGTTTATACTCAAGTTGTTGGTAAATCATTGGATTGTTGATATGAAAAAAGTAAACATGAATAGTGATTTTATTCCTCCTTGTGGCATTTTTTGTTGTGGATGCCCAAATTTTACACGAGAAAAAAAAATGTCAAGGAGCCGAAATAGGCTGCAAAACACGGAAATGTAAAAGCATTTATGTTTGTTGTGTTGAGAAAAAAGGATTAGAATTTTGTCATCAGTGTAAGTCTTATCCTTGTAGTCGATATCGTGAATTTGCTGAGAGATGGAAAAAACATGGACAGGACTTATTAGCGAACCAGCAATATATAGCTGAATTTGGTAAAAAGGAATTTATTGACAAGATGAAAACCAGCTGCTAACAAACATATTGCAGGGCGGGTTCGATGGTACGCCAACTGCGGATTCTCGCATCGCAGTTCCGTGTCCTTCGGACAGGAACGCTCTCCGAAATCCGCCCCGACAACATGTACCAACCGTTATAGCCAATGCTTAAAAATCGTATCTTCGAAATAAATCATAAAAACCAATCATTTTATGAAAACACTAAAAAAAACCAAAGAAGAAATCAATAATGAATCGGAGAAAAAAACTGGGAGTTTTTCTCAAAGATTTCTTTCCAAAAAGCTTCATGTATTTATTGTTTCTGCTATCATCATTGCTATTCTATCAATCGGAGGGTATTTTTATTATAACTACTCAACTAAACACATACGAACCGAAAAGGAAAACGACCTGCAAGGGATTACAACATTAAAAAACAACCAACTTGTTCAATGGCGTGAGCAACGGATAGCTGATGCGAAAATGATAACGGACTCCCGCTTTTTTGCAAATGGCATAGAAGAATGGCTAAATAATAGAAATATAAAACAGCTTAACACCGATATCCTGGAACAATTACAATCGGCAATCACAAACTATGGTTACGAAGATATTTTTCTTGTTTCAGTTCAGGGAGAACTTTTTTTGTCATTAGAGCCAAATCTAAAAGAAATTGATGATGTTACTAAAGCAAAAATCACAAATATCACAAACAAAAATGATTTAACTTTTACTGACCTGTATTTTTGTCCGGGGCATAACACCATCCATTACGACATTATCGCTCCGGTAAAAAATAACGAAAGTACTGTTATTGCATACCTGGTATTCCGTATTAATCCGTATAAATTTTTATATCCTTTTATCCAAATCTGGCCGCTACCAAGCGAATCTGCTGAAATGCTTTTGGTTAGAAAAGATGGTGACAGCGTTTTATTTCTGAACGAATTGAGGCATCAAAAAAACACGGAGTTACAGCTACGGATCCCTTTGACAAGAAAAGATTTGCCGGCAACACAAGCTATTTTAGGCAGAACAGGTATTTTTGACGGAAATGATTATCGCGGCATTGAGGTCATTGCCTGCTTGGCTCATGTTCCCAACACCGATTGGTTTTTGGTTTCAAAAGTGGATAAAAGTGAAATTTTTGCTGAAATTAATTTCCGTGGCATTATTGTTTCAATAATAATAATATTGCTCATACTTTCCTTAACCATTGGAATAACATGGATCTATCATTTCCGTCAAAAAAATATTTTTAAAAATTTATGGCAGACTCAGGAAGAATATCGTACTATACTTTACAGCATTGGTGATGCTGTTATCACAACCGATATTAGCGGACGCATAACAAATATGAACAAAGTAGCCGAGAGCCTGACCGGATGGAAGGAAGCAAAAGCAATTGGGAAAAAATTAGTTAATGTATTCAATATTATTAACGAAGAGACTCGGGCTACCGCCGAAGACCCAGTAAGCAAAGTACTGAAAAACGGGCATATTGTTGAGCTTGCTAACCATACTGTATTAATTTCAAAAAATGGCACCGAATATCAGATTGCCGATAGTGCAGCGCCAATAAAAAATGAAAAAGGAGAAACAAAAGGTGTAGTTCTTGTTTTTTCGAATGTAACAGATAAATATGCAGCGCAAAAACAGTTAAAAGAAAGTGAAGAAAGATTTAACCTTGCTATGCAGGCGTCTAACGATGGATTATTTGACTGGAATCTTGAAACTAATGAAATATATTACTCTCCCGGTTGGAAGAGAATGCTTGGATATGAAGATCATGAGCTTCCAAATGATTTTTCAGTTTGGGAAAACACAACCGATAAAGAAGATGTAAGGAAATCATGGGAACTTCAACAAAAACTCATATCGAAAGAAATCGATCGTTTTGTAATGGAGTTTAAGATGAAACATAAAGATGGTCATTTTGTGGATATACTCTCGAGGGCAGAAGCTTTTTTTAACGAAAAAGGAAAAGCGATCAGAATGATTGGTACACACACTGATATTTCTGATAGAAAACAAGCTGAAGAAAAATATCGCAAGTTGGTAGAAAACATGAATAGCGGTGTTGCAATTTATCAACCAATTAATGATGAAAAAGATTTCAAATTGATTGATTTTAATAAAGCTGCAGAAAAAATTACAAATACGAAAAAAAGCAATGTGGTTGGAAGTACCTTATTGACTGAATTCCCCAATATGGACAAAAGCCCATTATTTAAAGCGCTCCAAGAAGTTAGTAAATCGGGGAAAAACAAATATCTTCCTCCATTTTATTACAAGGACGACCAAAGAGAAGGTTGGCGGGAAAATTTTATTTACAAATTGCCTACAAATGAAATTGTAGCAATTTTTAATGATGTAACGGAACGGAAAGATGCGGAGATAAAATTACAGAATCAAAACACTGAGTTAAACAAAGCCAAAGAAAAAGCCGAAGAAAGCGAAGCCAAATTAGTGGCAGCATTCGAAAGTATGTCAGAAGCTATATTTATCTCAGATTCCAAAGGAAATTTAATAAATGCCAACGAATCATATATTCATTTAACTGGCTTTGGAACCAAGGATGAATATATTCGAAACTTTGAAAATTATACTTTTCTATTCGATGTTTATCTGCCAACAGGAGAAATTGCCCCAATAGAGAAGTGGGCTGTTCCCCGTGCTCTGAATGGCGAAACTTGTGAAAATGAAATTTATAAAATTCATAAAAAAGATACTAATGATACCTGGATAGGTAGTTATAATTTTGCCCCTATAAGAAATAGGGATGAGGAAATAGTAGGTTGTGTTGTAACAATAAGAGATGTAACGGAAAACATTAGAAAAGAAAATGAATTAATTAAGGCCAAAGAAAAAGCCGAAGAAAGCGACAGGTTAAAATCAGCATTTTTAGCCAATATGAGCCACGAAATACGCACACCAATGAATGGCATTCTTGGCTTTGCCAACCTGCTCAAAGACCCTCGTCTCAATGATGAAGAAAAGAAAGAATACATAAAAATCATCGATAAAGCCGGCGCCAGAATGCTCAATATTATCAACGACATTGTTAGTATTTCACAAATTGAAGCCGGACAGACAAAACTGGACATCAGGGAATCGAATATAAACGAGCAGCTTGAGTACATTTATACTTTTTTTAAACCTGAAGTTGAAGCTAAAGGAATACAGTTATTCTTTAAAAATTCACTGCCTTCAAATAAAGCTTTCATAAAAACCGACCGCGAAAAAGTTTTTGCTGTACTGACAAACCTTGTAAAAAATGCCATTAAATATACCAATCAGGGTGCTATTGAATTTGGATATGAAAAAAAGGATGATAATCTCGAATTTTTTATAAAAGACAGTGGAGTTGGGATTCCCCAAGACAGGCAAGAAGCAATATTTGAACGTTTTGTGCAGGCCGATATTGAAGATAAAATGGCGCGCCAGGGAGCGGGATTGGGATTATCCATTTCAAGAGCATACGTTGAAATGCTTGGCGGCAAATTATGGGTTGAAAGTGAAGTTGGGAAAGGCTCAATATTTTATTTTACGATTCCATATGATGAAACATCTAAAAATGAAAGTGATTCTGAGGATATTGATAAAAGTGAAATCTCAACAAATAAGGACTTAAAAATATTAATTGCAGAGGATGATGAAACATCCGGTCAGCTTTTATCAATTATTTTAGATAAATATGGAAAAGAAATTATTCATGTTCAAAGTGGAACTGAAGTTGTGGATGCGTGCCGTAGCAATTCTGATATTAACTTAATATTAATGGATATTCAAATGCCGGATTTGAATGGTTATGAGGCAACTCAACAAATCCGCCAGTTCAATAAAGAAGTTGTAATTATTGCCCAAACAGCTTATGGACTGGCAGGTGACAGAGAAAAAGCAATGGAAGCCGGGTGTAATGATTACATTTCAAAACCTATTCAAAAAGATAAATTGAAGTCTCTAATTCAAAAGTACATAAAGTATTTACAAAATAATTATTGATATTTAAATGGAAGAAAATAAAGCACATGCTATAATAAAAGCTATATGTAATGCGGGGTTCTCAGGTAACTCAACAGCAATTCTTTGTTGCGACACCACCAATTCGTCTTTAACGATTTGGCTATAAAAATAAAATTATAAATAAACGAATTGGCTCGGTGGCAGCTTGACTGTGAAACATTTCAATGTCCCGCACTCCACATAGCCAAACGTAAGCTGGGCATCGTACGAAAAAATGAGATTTAGCAAATGGAAATTAAAATTTTAGATACCAGAGACATTAAACTTGAACAAGTAATAGAATTGTATAAAGCCAATAAATGGAGTGCTGCTGATAAACCGAATGAGTTATTTAAAGCATTGATTAATTCACATTCTTTGATTACAGCATGGGATAAGAATAAATTAATAGGACTTGGAAATTCAATATCAGATGGATTTCTTGTTGTTTACTATCCTCACTTGCTAGTTCATCCTGAATATCAAGGAAAAGGAGTAGGTAAAATGATTGTGGATAGGATGTTCGAAAAATATAAGGATTTTCATATGCAAATGTTGACTGCTGATGGCAAAGCTATTGACTTTTATAAAAAAGTTGGATTTGTCAGAGCAGGTGAAACAGAATCTATGTGGATTTATAAAGGAAACGAACATTAAAAGATACGATAATATGATAGCAAGAATTTGGCATGGTCGGACAAAAAGAGAGGATTATGAGGAATATACAGATTTAATGAAATCAAAAGCAATTCCTGATTATAAAGGAACAAAAGGTTTCGTTGATTTAACTTTTTTAAGACGAGTTGAGAATAATATTGCTCATTTTACACTAATTACATTTTGGAAAAATTTTGAAGTGATAAGAAATTTTGCAGGAGAAGATTTTGAAAAGGCAAGATATTATCCGGAAGATGATAATTTTCTTCTTGAGTTTGAAGAGAATGTAATTCATTATGAAGTTTTTGCTTAATTAAAGCCTAAAAAGAAGCAAGCTTCAAGTTAATGATATTCTATTTTCAATTGCAGGTACTAAAATGGGTATTGCTGATTCAAGTTTGATACCTGCAAATACAAACCAAGCACTTGCCATAATTCGTTCTAAGGGTGATTTTGAACCATCATTTTTGAAACATTATTTAATGTCAGCCAATGTTCAAGATAACATGGAAAGAATTAAAGTTGGTGTTGCCCAATCAAATCTTTCATTAAAACAAGTATCAGAAATAAAAGTTCCTAAAGTAACTATAGCTAAACAACGCCAAATTGTTTCCCGCATCGAGAAAGAACAAGAATTGGTAAATGCGAACAAACAATTGATTGAAATATTTGAGAAAAAAATAAAAGACAGAATTGCTAAAGTTTGGGATGAGGAAAAAGCAGAGAAGGAACAGGAATTTGAAATGGCAGCAGAACCAGAAACGGAATACAAAACAAACTGATTATGATAGCCAACGCTTCACAGTCATACACATTGCCAAGTCGCGCGAAATACCAACCGCACAAACCAAAACTTGTCAATAAGTATGCCTGTCCCAGCCCACGAGCAGACAGATAATGTGTAGCAAATTGAACGAAAAATGACTGAAATAAATGTATCACACCAGGCGGTAACAATAATGTTGAACCAAAAACTTTCTTAAGTTTGAAAAGTGAAAATTTGCAAAAGAAAACATGAAATCAACTATTAAATACTTTTCTAGGATATTCTTTGGAGAATCAAATGAAAATAGTTTGGAAAGAAGAGTATTTATAACTGCATCTTTAATTACTTTCTTGGGAGCTTTTTTAGGTATAATTTGGAATTTATTTTTAGGCTTGCCAAGAATGCTAACTTTAATCGTAGGGGGGTTTATGTTGGTATATTTTTTGCTTTATTTCAACGCCCGGTTTAAAAATAAATACAGCCCCTTGGCATATTTTATTATATCCTTACTGTTTTTGAACTTGTTGTATATATTCAACGGTGGTCTAAATGGTTCAATACCTTCGCTCTTTATTGTTTTTATTTTAGTATTCATTACAATCTCCAATAAAAAAAATCAATTATTCATTTTAATTATTACAACAGCAAATCTTTTGGGTTTATTTGTTGTAGAACGCTTCTTTCTTAAAGATTTGATTAGTCCTTACATCAATAATGACACAAGGGAAATGGATTTAGCTTTTGGATACATAGCAGCATTAATTTTATGTTTTATCATTATAAATTATTTTAAAAAATCAATTATTTCTAAAAAAAATCAATTACAGAGTCTAAATAAATCTAAGGATTTGTTATTTAACATTATTGCACATGACTTGAGAGCACCATTTAATAGTATTTTAGGATTCGCTGGTCTAATGTCAGATAAATCAGAAAATCTCAGAAAAGACGAACTTCAAGAATATGCTGAGCTTATAAATATACAATCACAAAAAACCTTTGAACTTCTAGAGTCGCTTTTAGAATGGGGAAGAATCCAAACGAATAAAATTAAACTAAATCCTCAATCAATTAATTTATATCAAGTTGTCAATGAAATAATTGATTATTTTAATGAAAATCATACTATAAATGAACATGAAATAAAAGTAGAAGTACCAAGCGACATTTTTGTTATTGCAGATATGGTTATACTAAAAACAATTTTTAGAAATCTTATATCAAATGCTTTAAAATTTACACCTGCCAAAGAAGAAATTAAAATATCTGTAGAAAAATTCAACACAAAACATATTGCAATTATTATTAAGGATAAGGGTATAGGAATGAATAAAGAAATGATGGAGAATCTGTTTAATTTTGAAATTAATACAAATAGAAATGGTGTAAATGGAGAATCAAGTGTTGGACTTGGATTAGTTATTACAAAAGAACTTATTGAGAAACAGGGTGGTAAGCTGATTATCGAAAGCGAAGAAAATATAGGTAGCACTTTTAAATTTACTGTTCAAAAATCATAATATCGTAAATAACCAAATTGTTATAACATTAAAATTTATAAAACACTATTGGTAACACGGTACATATTGCAGGGCGGGTTTGGTGGTACGCCAACTGCGGATTCTCGTTTCCCAGTTCCGTGTCCTTCGGACAAGAACGCTCTCCGAAATCCGCTCCGCAACATGTACCAACCGTTATAGGGCATTATGTGACGTCCTAAAATATGTCTACACTAAATAAGTAGATATGTATAAAAACGATGGAGTAACACGACGTTACAGCGAGAGTTTCAAACTCAAAATTTTAGCCGAACTTAGTACGGGTAAATACTCAAAACGACAATTATCCCGGATTTATGGGATACAGTCAAGTACAATCAATGAGTGGGTGCGAAAGTACGACCGCAAAGATTTAATGAATACGCGTATTATGGTACAAACAAAAGATGAGATCAGCCGCTTAAAAGAGCTTCAAAAAGAAATTGAGCAGTTGAAAAAACTCCTGATTAAAAAGGATTTAGACAAGCTTGTACAAGATTCTTATTTGGAAGTGGCTGCCGAAAACTTAGGCTACAAAAGTGTTGAGGAACTAAAAAAAAACTTAAACATCAAGCCCTGATGAAAGCTACCTCAACAACAAAACAAACGGGTATAGCAAGCATGTCGGAGGTATGTGCCCTATTCCACCTAAAACGCGATGCATTCTATAAATACATTAAGCGTTGGGAACGCTACAAATCAGTTGAATCGCAAGTAATACTGCTTGTAAAGGAAGAACGGAAAGAGCAACCCAGAGTGGGCGTACGTAAGCTATACGAAACACTACAACCCTCTTTTGAGGCCAAACAGATTAAACTTGGAAGGGACTCTCTGTTTAATATACTCAGAGCGAATAATATGTTGGTGAAACGGAAAAGGGCGTATGCTAAAACAACCAATTCATATCACCATTTCCATAAATACAACAATCTTATCAAGGAGTTGGAGATCACAAAACCAAACCAGGTATGGGTTTCTGATATTACATACATCAGAACCGTAAAAGGCTTTTGTTATTTAGCGCTGATAACCGATTTGTATTCTCGGAAAATAATCGGACACGACATCAGCGATAGCCTGGAGCTGTCGGGATGCCTACGGGCCCTCAAAAAGGCCCTGTGGCATACAAGACCAGCGGTCGGACTTATACATCACTCCGACAGAGGCGTGCAATATTGCAGCCATATGTATGTAAATGAGTTAAAAAGAAAAGGAATAAACATAAGTATGACAGAAGAAAATCATTGTTATGAAAACGCAGTTGCTGAAAGAGTTAACGGCATTTTGAAAGACGAGTTTTACCTAGACCAATGCTTCTTTTCAACTGCTCATGCAAAACGTGCTACAAAAAATGCGATTAAACTATATAATAATAAAAGGCTTCATTTATCTTTAGGGTATAAAACACCAAACGCGGTGTTTAAAAATGTAGCGTAAAAACAATGTTTAACCTGTAGCCGTATTCTAGGACTAGACATTATAAATGAAGCAACTAACAACTATATTAATCCTGTTTTTGACTTCGATTGGTATGCAAGCCCAAACGATTGATACATTTCTTTTGGCATATCCGATTTCTAAATATGACACCGTTGCTTACAAAAGAATAATCGAAAAAACGGATAAAAACAACTTGATTCATGTCCTGGATTATTATCCAAACGGACAGATTCAAATGAATGCCACATATTCGAATTTCGATAAAATGGTAAAAGAAGAACTTCAATGCAACTTTCGGTCAAACACGAAGCAAGGGAGATATAAAGAATGGTCAAAGAATGGTCAACTTATTTACGATGCGGAATTCAAAAATGGATTGAGAGACGGATTAGCCGTTTCGTGGTATTACACTGGGACAAAAGAATCTGAAAAAAACTGGAGTAATGGACAATTAAATGGTGTTAGTAAATATTGGGATGAGCAAGGCAATTTAGAATATGAAATAACATTCAAAAATGGCAGAAATGAATCCCCGGAAACAGTTTCTTACCCATACATTACTTATCTGCCAACCGATTATACAACTGATTTATCTAAAGAATATCCCTTATTAATCTTTCTTCATGGAGGCTCTGCTCGTGGAAAAGACACACTTGATTTATATAGTTCGGGACCATTTGACCAAATTTATAGAGGTCGCAACTTCCCGTTTATAGTTGTTGCTCCACAATGTCCAAAACATCTTCGCTGGTCGACTGAAAACTGGTTTGAAAATTTCTATTCTGACTTGATACAAAAATATAGGATTGATACAAACAGAGTTTATTTAACAGGAGCTAGTCTTGGAGGTTCAGGAACCTGGTATCTCGCAACAAAATATCCTGACAAATTTACTGCAATTGCCCCAATGAGTGGTTTCACCAGACACATGGATTATATTTCTGACAATGTTGAAAATTTAAAAAACATTCCTATTTGGGCTTTTCATGGAGAATCAGACAATGTTGTGCCAGTTGAAGAAACAGATTATTTGATAACCAAACTATCCGAAATAAATAACCAAATCAAATATACAAGAGAAAATGATGTTGGTCATTCGATTCATTGGTTAGTATATCCTGAAACTGAAATATATGATTGGTTTTTAAAACATAAAAAATGAAATAAAAATAACGGGCTATAACAAAGAACTAAGGTAAACCCACCTAAATCTTCAAATAATTTTTCTTTTCAAACAACCTGTTTTTTGAGGCCTCCGCTCGTGTCTCCCGAAACTTTGGGATGTGATCGTTGTGCAATTCGGCAGAACTGAAGCCGTTCTTTTCCGCCTGTTTTTCAATAATCGGAGACCAGAAAATGAATAGACAGATTGCAGGATAAATACCACATACACCCGGCATCCTACGATTTGAACCATGGCTTTTCAACTATTTTTCAAAGATTATCCACAAAGTATTGGCTGTCAACTAATAAGTGTTATTTTTTATTATTATCTTGTTACCTTTAAAAATCGAATAAAGGTCGTAGCCGTTGATTGCGTACCCTGAAATAACAATAAAAAATATCTTAACCATTTCAAATGTTGTTATACCTCCTTTTTGGGCGGATAACAACACTTTTTCAGGTGCTACAAGCGATATCGCAACAATGATGATGCTTACCAGTTAGGTACAAGGCAAAAAAACGATGAAATCATAAAACAAGCAATGATAAATAATTTGAAATTATATGAGAACAACATTTTTACTAATATTTTTAACATTTTCCATTTTAGGAAAATCACAAATTGCAAAAGAAATCAATGTAGAAACAGCAGGCAGTTTAAGCACTTTATTAACTGAAAGTGAAAAAAGTACAGTTACTGACTTAACTGTAACCGGAACAATAAATGCACTTGATATAAAGTGTATGCGGGATCAAATTACTTATCTAACAAATATTGATTTAAGTGATGCAAATATTGCTGCATTTGATGGGATTGCCTTATCAAGTGTATCATATTCCTATCCTGCTAATGAAATGCCAAGGTCTTCATTTTATAATGGTACTGCAGGGAAAGCAAAAATAACGCTTGTTTCAATAATTCTACCTAGTTCGTTAACTTCAATAGGAGAATATGCATTTTATTTATGCGAAAATATAAAATCCATTAATATTGGTAATTTAATTACAAATATTGGTAGTAGATCGTTTATGGGCTGTTACGGATTAACAGCAGTTACAATGGGACCCTCAGTAATTACAATTCAACGAGAAGCATTTCAATATTGCTATGCATTAAAAAACATAAACTTTAGCGAAAATATTACATATATTGGAGAGGATGCATTTACTCACTGCGCAATAGACAAAGTCGTATTTCCAAACTCGATGACAACGATAGATGATGCCTTTAGGCAGTGTGATTATTTAAAAGAAGTTACAATTCCTACTTCAATAACTAATATTTCAAATTAGGCATTTGAATATTGCTATGGTTTAAATACAATTTTTTCATTAAATACAACACCTCCTGTTTGTGAGGCTTATAGTTTTTATTTGGTACCAAATGTAACTTCTGTATATGTTCCTGCTTCTTCTGTAAATGCGTACAAATCAGCGCCTGTGTGGGGGGATAATTTTTATTCTGTTATTAAACCCATTCCTTCCATTACAGCATTTAGTATTCCAACTCAAATAGGAAGTGCATCAATAAATGAGGCAGATAAAACCATATTAGTAACATTACCTTATACTACAACACTAAATAATTTAATTGCAACTTATACTTTATCAGCAGGAGCCACTGCAAAGATTGGAACAACAGTTCAAACATCGGGAACAACTGCAAATGATTTTTCTTCGCCTGTAGTTTATGCAATAACTTCTGAGGATGGATTGGTAACTGAAAACTGGACAGTTAATGTTACAATAGCAAATACATTGGCCAATATAACCTCATTTACTATTCCAAATCAAACAGGAAGTACAGTAATAAATGAAGAAGACAGTACCATCTCAGTAACTTTACCCTATAGTACATCCGTTGATAATTTGATAGCATCATTTACTTTATCAGCAGGTGCAATTGCAAGGGTTGATACAACAATTCAAACTTCTGGAACAACTGCCAATGATTTTACTTCGCCCGTAGTTTATGCAATAATTTCCGAGGATGGATTAACAATAAAAAACTGGACAGTTAATGTTACTATTGCAAAGAATACGTTAGCGAATATAATATCATTTAGTATTCCAAATCAAACAGGAGATACAGTGATAAATGAAGAAGACAGAACCATATCGGTAACTCTACCCTATGGCACATCAGCAAATAATTTAGTAGCAATATATACTTTATCGGCAGGAGCAACCGCAAAGGTTGGAACGACGATTCAAACATCAGGAATAACTGCAAATGATTTTACTTCGCCGGTAGTTTATACAATAACATCGGAGGATGGATTAACATCAAATAACTGGACCGTTAATGTCTCTCAAATAACTGGAGTTAACTCAATTCTAAATTCAATTGAAACTAAGGTTTTTCCTAATCCATCAGAAGGTATATTTAAACTAAGGTTAAAATCCTCTGAATATGTAAATATCAAGTTTGAAATAATAAATTCTTTAGGAACAATAATTCTAAATAGAAAAGTAAATTTTAGTGGAGAAAAAGATGAATTAATCGATTTATCTCATGCTTCTAAGGGTATTTATTTTTTGAGAATATGTACCGACAATAATCAAGAACAATTAAAATTATTACTTAAATAATTGGTTTAAAACAAACATATTTATATTTAAAAATGATTAGTTAAGACTAATAAAACTTTATATAAAAAAGCCCAGTACCTAACAAAAGCTGTATGTAATGCGGGTTGCAGCGGTTTTTGCAGCTGTGGTTCATTGTTGCAACACCGCCAATTCGTCAATGACGATTTGGCGATAGAAACTAAAATATGAATAAACAAATTGGCTCAGTGGAAGCTTGACTGTGAAGCGTTTCAAAGTCCCGCACTCCACATAGCCAAACCGTTGTGTGCAATTCGCCACATAAGCACTTCCAAAATAGATTTAAACACAAATTATCTATTTCTACAGAGCTTATTAAATCCTGTTGCTAACGTAAAATGGGCTGCGGAAATGAGCTGAAAAATGATAAATTTGAGTAAAAGTTAAACAGCTGAAAATCAGAAACTAATTTTTACGTTAGCCAGAATTTTAAAGACGATTAACTAACATAATACGATATATATCTAAAAACATAAAATGAAAATTATTTGGATAGCAAATTACGACGAAAATGAAATTAAAATCGAGAACACTTGGTTTAACGGAGAACGATTATTCGTGAATGGAAAATTACAAGACGAAAGGTTCAACCTCTTTTCTGCCGACTTATTGGGACACGTATGGACAAAAGATGGAGAAAAGAAAGATAATTAAGGTAAATCTTGGTGACTGGTTCAAGATAAGTTGTAGGTTATTTGTTGATGATGAGTTTATTGAAACCCAACAAGTATAATAACCCAATTATAGCTATTAGATTTAGTGTTGAACTAAGGATCGAAACTAATAATAATGTATTGTAAAAACTGTCAAACCGAATTAAACCCAGCACATAAGTACTGCAGCCAATGTGGTGCAAAAATTATTAACAGAAGGATTACCATAAAAAGTCTGATTTCTGACTTATTAATTTCACTTGGATGGGACAGTCAATTTTTTGTAACATTCAGAGATTTGATTTTAAGACCTCAATTAGTATTTGAAAAATACCTAAATGGCACAAGAAAAAAACATTCAAATCCGTTTACCTTTTTTGCTATTGGGGTGGCTCTTTCTGTTTTCGTAATTAACTTTTATTCTGATGAATTAATTAAAATATCTACAAAAACCAGCTTAAAACCAGCGGAAACTTTAATTGATGGTTTACCCGAAGATGTGAATAACACCAAAAGCAATGACAAAGCTGAATATATGCTAAAACAGCAATCTTTAAATAAAAAGATAATCGATTTTCAATTCAAATATTACTATTATTTATCATTTCTTTTATTACCCATTTATGCATTTATTGCTTTTCTCATATTTGGGAAACCTAATAATTATGGAGAACACCTAGTAATTAATGCATATATACAGGGTTTGCTTTTTTTCTTTAGTTTATTCTTGTTTTTTCTCGCCTTGTTAACCCGCATCGATTTCTATACTAGTGGAGGAATTATATCTATGGTTATTTATTATTGTTACGCATATAAAAAATACCGAAAATATTCCATAGGTCAAACTTTAACAAAGCTCTTGAAATTTTTGGCTTTCATTATAATAATAATGCTGTTATTGGTTGTAATTGGATATATTTTTGGTCGATTTATTGAAAAATAAACTTACAACAAAAAACAGCACACAACAAATTGTAAATTACATTGCGGGGTTCGTGGTGTATCGTTCGCTGGATTCTCGCAACATCGTTCCGTGCCGGACAGGAAATCGCTCCGTGAATCCGCCACAAAAACTAACACCAACCGTTAGCACTCATAAAACAGAAACGACGAGCTAAACAATAAATTGAAGAAATTATAAAATTACTAATGTATTTTCATTCACATTAAAAAAGTAGTAATGAGACCATTTAATCATGACATCTATCGCAAAAAAAAATGATTAGATAGCACTTCTTACATTTGTATTAGTATTAATTTGAAAAATATAATAAATGAAACAAAAAGTATTTATCTTGACATTTTTACTAATCAATAGTGTTTTAAGTTACTCACAGATTGATTCTATTGACATTATTGCAGGTAAAAAAATCACAATGTCTTCCAAAGTATTAAATTACAATCCAGATATATATTTAGGATTACCTGCAAATTTTAATGACACAACTGCTTATCCTGTTATTGTTATTCTGGATGCTGAATGGTTATTTCCAGCTTTTACAGGGATTACAAAACTAATGGGACAAATGGAAGAAATTCCTAACTGCATTGTTGTCGGACTTCCTTTAAATGATAGTTTTAAAGATTATGGAATGGAATTCGCTCCTAAAATTACAGGAGTTCCCCAAAGTGGGCATGCGGATAAAATACTGGAATTCTTTTCAAAAGAATTATTTCCTTTCATAGAATCAGATTATAATGGTTCAAAAGATAAGATTATTTGGGCTCATTCTGCCCCTGGGGGCCTATTTTGCACATACTTGCTATTAGGTTCAGACGAACAGTTTTCAGGGATTATATCATCAAGTCCAAATTTAAGAGGAAACCAAGAATATATAAATGCAGAGAATCCATTTGAAAAATTATCCCAAAAAGACACAACGTTTTATTATCTATCATTGGGAGCAAATGAAGAAGAAATATTTATAGGGAGAATGCGTCAACAGGTTCTGGAGTTTAAAGAAAAATTAGAGGAAGAAGCTCCTGAAAATCTAAAATGGATTTATCGGGAGAATGAAAATAGCAATCACTTTACGAATGCATTAAAATCATATATTGATGGTATTAAGCTTTATTTTGAAATGATGGAATAATTTACGAGTGCTAACAATGGATATACAAAATCGGCGTAATAGTAGTAAGTTCAACGGTTTTAGCCCGCTTCAAAATTGTAACGGTTTGATGAGTTTGAAACCCGCAATCGCCTACTTTGCATATACTAAACGTTAGCACACATAAGAACACCGAAACGATACAAATTGTGTCGTCCTAAAATATGTCTACACTAAATAAGTGGATATGTATAAAAATGATGGAGTAACACGACGTTACAGCGAGAGTTTCAAACTCAAAATTTTAGCCGAACTTAGTACGGGAAAATACTCAAAACGACAACTATCCCGGATTTACGGGATACAGTCAAGTACAATCAATGAGTGGGTACGAAAGTACGACCGCAAAGATTTAATGAATACGCGTATTATGGTACAAACAAAAGATGGAATCAGCCGTTTAAAAGAACTTCAAAAAGAAATAGAACAGCTAAAAAAACTCTTGATTAAAAAGGATTTAGACAAGCTCGTACAAGATTCTTATTTGGAAGTGGCTGCCGAAAACTTAGGCTACAAAAGTGTTGAGGAACTAAAAAAAACTTAAACATCAAGCCCTGATGAAAGCTACCTCAACAACAAAACAAACGAGTATAGCAAGCATGTCGGAGGTATGTGGTTGCTTCCACCTAAAACGCGATGCATTCTATAAATACATTAAGCGTTGGGAACGCTACAAATCAGTTGAATCGCAAGTAATACAGCTTGTAAAAGAAGAACGGAAAGAGCAACCCAGAGTGGGCGTACGTAAGCTACACGAAGCCCTGCAACCCTCTTTTGAGGCCAAACAGATTAAACTTGGAAGGGACTCTCTGTTTAATATACTCAGAGCGAATAATATGTTGGTGAAAAGGAAAAGGGCGTATGCTAAAACAACCAATTCATATCACCATTTCCATAAATACAACAACCTTATCAAGGAGTTGGAAATCACAAAACCAAACCAGGTATGGGTTTCTGATATTACATACATCAGAACCGTAAAAGGCTTTTGTTATTTAGCGCTGATTACAGACTTGTATTCACGGAAAATAATCGGACATGACAGCGATAGCCTGGAGCTATCGGGATGCCTACGGGCCCTCAAAAAGGCCCTGTGGCATACAAGACCAGCGGTCGGACTTATACATCACTCCGACAGAGGCGTGCAATGTTCGTTAAGGCACATAGTTTACAAAGTTAAAGTCACATCCTTTACACTATTTTCGGACTTAACCTTGTTGATGATTCTTTATAACTTAAATCATTTTGATTAAAGTATCCTAAAAATACATTTCTGAAAAATACCTTCCAAACATCGTTTCCGATTTCTATAGCAGCGACGTATTTTCCTGTTAAAGCACGGGATAAATACACCCAATAATACGACCTCCATCTTATTGCTCCGCTTTTGGTTACATACATCACTTTCATGCCAGGAGAATAGGTCCATTCTTTAATTCTCTCGGGGAATGGTTTGTTTGACCCTATATGCACCTATGCTGGTGTCATCATGCCTAAAGCTTCATGTGGCCTGACGTTATTATACTCCTTCACAAAAGCATTTAAAGTGCGCTGTTGTGTCTTTATCTCAAATGCAGGTGGCATAGCGCATGATGCTTTTAAATCCCGGTGCATGCGTTCATGCCTACCATTTTGTTCGGGATGCGATGGGTCTGAGAATACGGGTAAAATCCCCAGTTCAATAAACCAATATGACAACCTCGAGAAACGCTGTATTGAGGTTGCAGCAGCAAATGGAGAACCGTTGTCAGTATGTACCTGCCTTGGGAGTCCAAACATCCTGAAAACCCTTATAAACTCTTTCTTTACGGATTTTAAGTCTTCATGTAAATGAGCTTTGGCAGAGAACAAAAAACGGCTTTTTGAGTCTGCAATGGTCAAAGGGTGGCAGTATATTTATTGCCCATTTTAAACTTTCCTTTATAGTCGGCACTCCATACCTCATTACACTGTTGTGGGTCAAAAATAGGGTAAGTAGGCTTTATCCTCCTTAATCTTTTTTGAGGTTTCACCAGGCCGTTTTTTTTCAGGATATTGTGTACTGTAACCACCGATGGGATTTGATTTTCAGTAAAGTCGTTAAACAACAAAACTCTTAGTTTTTTTGCCCCCCAGGTTTTGTGCCTTTCTTTCAATTTTAAAACTTTATCCACCACTTTAGGGCCTGTTTGGTTGGGATGGTGTATTGGTGCTTTAGAATTGTCCAATAGGCCTTCTAACCCAAATTTTTCATACTTGTTTATCAGTTTGTACGCTGTCGGCCTTGAAATTTCAAAAGCCCGGCATAATTCTGAAATGGAATATTTTTGAGAGTTCCATTCACAGATAAATTCAATTTTTTGTTCCATAGTTATTGTTTCTTTCCAAGGCATAATGATCTCTTTTTAGATCAATTTACGACTTCAAAAAGTGTAAACTATGTCCCTTTAACTTTGTAAAGAATGTCCCTTTATCATACCAAATTGGCTGTAACGGAAAATTGTATGTTGCTGTAGCGGATTCGCGGAAAGATTTTCCGTCCGATAGGACGGAACTGCGAAACGAGAATCCAGCGAACGACACACCACAAACCCCGCAATGCAATTTACAAAGTGTTAGCTGTGGTTTTTGATTTTTATTTGAATACGATTTTAAAAATCATTTCATAAAGTTCTCTTGCATCATTTGTGCTCCCTTGTGCCCCTCTTTCAAGAGCCATTCTTTTATGTTCTAAAGAATTGGATCCAGCATAAATGAAATATGGTATTGAATTTCCTGAATCTCTAACTTTGTCAAGAAGTACATATCCTTCTTCTGCACCTTCTTTTCTACCCATATCTGAGATTATTGCAGAAAAATTATTTGACAATAGTCTTTCTATTGCTTCGTTTGTTGATAATGCAATGCTTATTTCTATTCCTTGAGCTTCAAACGCCTTTCTTTCGTATACATTGTTTTCAGGTCTGTCGTCCACCCATAATATTCGAGGTCTATTGTTCAAATCTCTTTTATGTTTACTTAGGTCTATTTTTGATACAAGTTCAACTAATGAATTTAATTGTTGTGTTTTAATCTCATTAGAAATAGTATTATCAGTTTGTTTTGCGGATGCAATTGCTAATGAGGCAACTGAGTACATCTTCATTTTGAAGAAATTTTCCTCATTCTTGAAATCTGAAGGGCCGTATATTTTATCGTAATGTTTCGATACTAGCCATAAAAAACCAAAAAATACAAGTACAGGGAAGAGTACAATAAATAATACTAAGGGCGTCAAATGTTCTTTAAAATTATTTCCAAAACTTGCAGCAATAGTTGCAAAACCATAAACAAGAACAATAAATAGAGCAATAATACCTAATGGACTTTTGCTAAAACCTATTGCATTTTTAGCAAAACCTGTAATCTCTTTACTCATCTTTATATATATTAAGTTATAATTTCAATGGTAATAAGGTTTGAAAATGTATGCAGAAATGATTCAACTTTTTCATATAGTTTTTTTATAATATAATCATCAATCTCCTTATGTTTACAAATGATGATTTTTTTTATAAAATGGGAGAATGGTTTATTATAAAAGGAATTAATTACATAGAAATCTTCCTTTTTATAAACAATTACGTTTTCTGGTGTAAGACCATATATAATCCTCCATTCCCTTTGGTTATAGTAATTAGATTTACACATCTTACTATCTGGCTTTGGGTGTGTAGGATAACAAATATTTGCGAGTAATCTTATTGCTCCTAAAACGTTTTCGATATCAATATCATTAGAATAAAGAATTTTATTTTTTAAAATAAACTCTAATATTTCTTGTGTTTCAGCAATTCGATAAAGTAATGAAATTCCTTTATAATCTTCCTTCGTCTTGCTTTCTAACAAAGGCGAAGGCACGTAAAATACCGGAAAACCACCAAGTTGAGTTATAAAATCAATATTAAATTCTATTCCAATAAATCCGAATTCTTTTGAATGACTTATAAGTTCTTCTCTATTAGAGATTGCAGTTAAACAAAATCGATATTGACTTATTGCCAACTTTCTTTCTCTACTTTTTCGATAATAGTCTTTCCATGGAACATCAATAATTTCCTTTGTAAGAAATAGTCCATTGTTAATTATGCTTTTTAATTGTAAGAAGGCATTGTCAATGTCATCCGATTTCCGTGGAAAAAAATGATATAGTACTTCTTGTCTCATTTTTTTATAATTCTGGGGGTATTGCCAGCTATTCTTTGTAAATCGACTACTTCCTTAACTAGCTTGCTCCATAATTCAGGATAGTCCTTTTTAAAGATTCTGAAGAAAGCAGATAATCGACTAAAATCTGTGACGTATTTAAAAATCTCTGGACGCATACTGGTTATTATTTCTTTATGTTCAAAGAATACATCATTATACAATTCATTAGGATATCCAAGGGTTAAAAATGTAAAATTAGGCTCTCCTTCAATTTCTAAAGTATTGGTTTCACAATTAATACTATAGATATATTCTGTGAATTCATCGTTATATGTCCAATTCCCAATTGAATAAATAGCATTAATTTGGCTTAATAGATAATCTTTAGCTAATAGATGGGAGAGTGTATCATTACTATACAATAAATCATTAAACAAATAGGCAATAGCAAAATTCTTTATATATTCATTTTGTAATGAATCTATTCCTGTTAATTCATTCTCTTGTAAAAGAGAATCGTTTATCCAATAGTTATCAAAATGATTTGCTTGAGTTATTATCTGTAGTGTATCCATTATTTGTTGATAAAAAACTTTATCCTCATAGCAAGCCGTATCCGAATAATAATCTACATCAGTTTGAAGTAAATCGACAAGTAGTAAATATTCTCCAGTTTTTGTACCAATCAAATCTTCATTCATTTCAACATAAAAATAATCATCTATTGGATAATCTTGCATATCAGTGTAGCTATCTCTTATGGAATCAGGCTTGTCAAGTAAATTAATATCACGAATGATATTTTCCTCATTGTTTACAAAGTGGATAGCATCAAGTATTAACCCTGTTGAATTTGAATACTTTACATTACAAGATGATGTCTTGAAATATAAAATAGCATCATCACTTGAGTTATTAGCAAATGATATATCATAAAATATTATTGAAGAGTCAGGAATTGAAGCTTTTGCTTCACCTTTAAGAATAACACCTCCTCCCGCGAAAGCATATCCCGGTGTTGAGATAATTGCTTTTGAGGCAAAAGCAAATCCCCCTGCTGCACTTTTAAATTGCGAGTATCCAATGAAGGAGATCAGAAGGTAAATAATTGTAAATGCTTTAGTTTTCATATCATGTTTTTTTGAAGTTAGTACATCGTCACATTAAATCACAGCCAACGGTTGGTACATGTTGTCGGGGCGGATTTCGAAGAGCGTTCCTGTCCGAAGGACACGGAACTGCGAAACGAGAATCCGCAGTTGGCGGACCACCAAACCTGGCCTGCAATATGTACTGTGTTACCACACGTTTTTTATCTTAATTTAATCATTTTAATTCCTCCATAAGTATAGCTACCAAGATCCAAACTGTTTGTGAAATTTTTAAAATGCAAACTTGGATTAATCATCGAATCAATGGTTGTTATTATTGCTCGAACATCTTTTCCTTCTTTAATTGAATCGTTTTGGTAGTAGTCGCTCATCGGCTCCCAATACGAATAAATTCTATTTGAGTCAATAAGATGAATCTCAAAAATATAAGTTGTACCATCAAGTCCTGAAGCATATCCATCAACGTCTTCGCAATCTGGTAAATTCTCAATATTTGATTTATTTAAGTCATCAAATAGTGTCTTAACTGTCGATGAAGGAATTACAAGTGCGTCTTTTATTGTTTTATTTTTTTCAGTCTTTCGGTACGTTTTAGTGACAAAATTTACCAATTGTCCAGAATAAGCCGTATCATTTTTAATTAATTCAATGACTTGATAAGATTTCCAAATCCTATATACTTTTTCAAAGTTATCATTTTCAAAACTGTCAAGATTAAGTTTTTCAATGTCCGTATTTACATATTTTGACCAAAACGTTTCGTCTTGAGCATGTCCATTTATCGAACAAATAGTCAATAGAATAAATATTGTTACGGTTAGGTTTCTCATCTCAGTTTAAAATGTGTGGTAACGGTCACTTGTATGTGGTCGGGCGGGATTTCGAAGAGAAATCCTGTCAGACCCGCAGGAGGTGGCAACACTGGTTTGACTTGTCAAACCGAGAAGAACCCCGCCTGCCATATTACAAATTGTTAGCTGCTGTTTTTTATAAAATTCATTTGTAAGCATATATCACTAATTTGTCGTTGTCTATGTGTGTTTCAAATTTCCTACTTGTCTAACAATATCTAATATTTTTTCTATGTCTTGTTGGTATTTGAACGGCTCTAAGTTTTGTGTCCGCATTTGTCGTCTATGTGTCCAAGTTTTGAGAAAAACTAATTGTTCAATTTCTTTAAATTGAAATGGACCACCAATAAATACATCTTTAATTCCATTGTCGTTGAATATGTCAGAATACATATTTGGGTTAGGGATATGAATCTCTTGTAAGTTGTCATCCCAAATGCTTTTTACAAAACACTTATTTATTATATCTGCGTGTTGTGATAGCTTCTTAAATAACTTTGCCCATTTGGAATTACTCATGAACTTGCCAGTGTAAAGTTCAAGTCGATGTTCTAACTTTTTGAGATATTTTTCTTTGTCAATAGTCATGTTGTATCGTCTTAAAATAGCAGCTAACTGGTAAGCATCATCATTGTTGTTATATCGCTTGTAACACCTGGAAAAGTGTTCTTATCCGCCACAAATGGAGGTATAACAACCATATTATGCTTAAGATTTTTATTTCAGGGCCCACAATCAACAGCTACGGGTTTAATTTGAGTTTCAAAGGTAACAAGGTAATAAAAAAAGACGACATTTCAAATTGATAATCAAACTCTTGTGGATAGTCAGCAAAAATATAAAAAAGCGATGATTCAAATAGGAAATACCAATCGTTAGAATAGCTATAGATATTATTATTGAGTAACGATTCTTTATTTTAAGCTAATAGGAGTATCCGGTCAAAAATCTTAGCAGTTTCCAGGGTAACTGCATTTCTTAATCCCAACATCTTTTGAATCCCTTCTACTTCTTTCCTCGATAATGTACCCGGCTTGCCCGCGAAGGAAACATAGTTTACCACCTGCGGAAAACTACGAATAGCATACAACTCATGCGGATAGGTATAAACAAACATGTAATTCGGGAAAAGCGGAAGCTTTATCTTCTTCCGTTGCCTGTTCTTCCAGGTTTTGATTCGTTGAATTACCGGACAGAACACCTCGTAACCAAGACTTTTAAGGGTTAGGTATACAATTCTTTCCGTTCGCGGCCGAAGATAAAAGATATACCAGTGTCTTCTTTTAGAATAGCGCCTACCTTCCGGGAATACAAGGTTCTGCCCGCCCTTATTTATGATAATCTCTGACATAGGAAAGATGTTAACCTGTCAATCTTTGTACTATTTCATTCATCTTCCGCTACAACGAATGAGGTGATAACGGGGAATAATTCATATTAACAGTAGCCCCGGATCGTCCAAAGTGTTCTTTTATTATTGTTTTCACCGGGATCCGGTTGCTGAATTTCCTTTTGTTTTTACTTTTTCTGAAACACCAAAAATTCACCAGCTTACTGGAAAAGAAGTAATATGATCCACTGTTTTTCATTACTTCTTTATTACTGAAAAACATGCCAAAGGCACGTTACTTAGCACGAATTAGTCGTTCTTAGCAATAGAAAACATACCATACATTAGGTATGTAAATATATAAAAAAATGTAAAAAACAAAATCATTGAATAAAAAATCGGTTGTATCTGAAATTATAAAAAAGGCTTTTGTACCAGATAAATAAGGTTTTTATGTAAGTTTGTATTCAATAGACTTATTCTACTATGACAACCAGGGAGCAAATCACAGAAGAAGCATTTAAACTGTTTTTGAACAACAACTTTGAAAAAGTAAGTATTTCTGCTATCGAAAACGCCACCGGGAAAACCAGGGGGGCTATTTTCTATTTTTTCAAAAACAAAGAAGAAATATTTATAGAGGTAATAAACACCTATATGATAGAGATCCAGGATCCCTTTCAGAAGTTTACGTTCGATAAAAACATGTCGCTAAATCAGTTTATAAACAGGTATGTCAATGGCATAAATACAACAATGTCAAAAATGTTATCCCTATCAGTAGTCAATATCTACAAGCAGTATTTTTCGTTGTATCTGCAGGCTTCACGAATCTATCCCAACTTTTCTGCAATAATGACACAGAATTCTATAAAAGAGACAGACCTATGGGAAAAAGTAATTAAAAGAGCTATAGAAACGAAGGAAATAAAGAAAGTAAATACCAGGCATTATGCGACACTGTTTCGCAGTTGTTTCCTGGGGCTGGCTTTCGACAGATGCCTCTCATACGGCATAAATACAGAGGAATTAAGTGCCATATATCAAACCATCTATAGTCAGTTAGTAATAAAATCCTGACCATTTCATAGCAATGGTATGTGAAAAATGTATACATTTACATACCAAACAGTATAATTATCCGCTATGAATACATCCGTTTACATCACCGCTACCGGTAAATTCTTACCCAATTCCCCAATTAAAAACGAAGATATGGAACAATATCTTGGTTTAATCAATTCAAAGCCATCAAGAGTAAGGCGCATCGTTTTAAAACAAAACGGTATTAAGTCCAGGTATTATGCTCTGGACAAAAATCAAAAGATTACGCACACCAATGCAGAGCTGGCATTCCGTTCAATACAAAAGCTATTTCCTGATGAGAGAATTCCGGAAGATATTGATGTATTGGCATGTGCAACAGGCAATCCTGACCAGTTATTACCATCACATGCATCGATGGTTCATGGTTTAATGAAAAACAGGCCAATGGAACTGTATTCCGCTTCGGGAGTATGCCTTACTTGCCTGCAGGCTTTTAAAACAGCTTATCTTTCTGTTTTGTCCGGGGTTTCATCAAAAGCCATCTGTTCTACTTCAGAGTTGGCTTCTCCTACCTTGTTGTCAAAAAATTATGAAGAAGAGTATGAACATTGTTCGCAGGTGGGCAAAGATCCATACATGGCTTTTGAAAAGGATTTTCTGCGCTTTATGCTTAGTGATGGTGCCAGCTCGGTATTGCTTTCTGATAAAAAGAGCAGGAATGGAATTTCGTTCAAAGTGGAATGGGTTGAAATGACATCCTATGCCAACGAACTGCCTACTTGCATGTTTATGGGCGCTGAACTTCGTGAAGATGGAGAATTAAAAAGCTGGAAAGAATTTGACAGTCAGGAGTTAATCAATAGGTCTGTTTTGACAGTTAAGCAAAACATCCGGTTACTTAAACCCAATATTATTCGTTACTGGGTTGACCACCTGGAATATTGTCTGGAAAAATATGATCTTAATCCAGCGGATGTGGATCATGTGATCCCTCATGTTTCATCCATGTTCTTTTACGGAAAACTTGCTGAAGGAATTGAAGAAAAAGGTTTGGACCTGGGAACGAACAAGTGGTTCACCAATCTTACTGAAATTGGAAACATCGCTTCTGCTTCCATTTTGCGGCATTGGATGATTTGATGAACTCTGGGAAACTGAAAGCTAATGACAAAATTTTACTACTTGTGCCTGAAAGTGGACGGTTTTCTTATGGAACGGTTTTGTTGACCGTAGAATAGTTCTAAGAATGAAAGACGACCAATATTTAAAATGGAAGCACAAATATATATTGTGCAATTGAGTAAAAACATTAAATAATTTTATTCATAGCTATTTTCAATATTTTTTGAAGACATACAGATTGTAGAAAAAGCGTCACGCGGGAATTTTTATCACAATCGCAGCCCCATAAGGCCTCGGATTCCCAGGTGATTGTTCGTCCGCAGGACAAAGACAATCAATCATGCAGGAATCCGAAGCAACAATCTGCACCGAAAACGCAATGCAATTTACCAAACAACACGTTTTATTCTTTAAAAACACTTAAATCCCATTTGTCCATCCATTTCAATTCAATCTTGTCATTTACAAAATGGATAGGTAACCAGATATATCTACCGTCTATAGGATTCTCAGGAGTCCATCGGTCAGCCATAAAAATGAACGCATCATTTTTCCCCTGGACAGGAAGGATATAGGTGCTTTGCGAATTAAAGGTGGTTGAAGAATCTGGACCTATACATGGATTTCCAAGTTCTGTCCATGGACCAAATATGTCATCAGCACTGGCTGACCGGGCTGCATTTGGAGCCCATCCTGTACAGTCAGAGGCAATGAGGTAATATTTCCCACTACTGGTCTTTAGAATAGTTGGAGCTTCCATGTATCTGTTGCTAAAAAATCGGGCATATCTGCCAGAATGAGAAAGGTAGTCATCACTTAGTTCGGCGATATGCAAAGTACTGTTCTCTTCAGAAGAATATAGGTGGTATGCTTTTCCATCATCATCTACGAATAAATTCATATCTCGCGCCATTTGTCCATTCTTAAAATCTCGTCCCAAAATATTTAATGAATCTACGTGAGCAGGAAGACAACCTTTTCCTCCACAATATTTGCTTTTAACAGTATTCGATACAGGAAGTTTATGAAATTCCTGAACGTTAACAGGCCAAGTGCCTTTGTTGGGTCTTACTGACTCAATGAAAATAAAAGGTCCTGTTGGATTATCAGCTACTGCCACACCAGATCTTGCTGAAGCATATCCCTGTGATTTTAGTTCCAGGTGAAACCACATGACGAACTTTTTTGTTTTTTCATTATAAATCACCTTAGGCCTTTCGAGAATGCAACCCTTTGAAATGTCAGAGTTGGAATCTATACTATCTACTGGCAAAGCGATTCCTTCATCCTTCCAGTTATATAAATCTTTAGATGAATAGACATGAACTCCTACTTGTGCCGTATTTCCTATTTCCCCTTCAACCTTATGTTCCCCATACCAATAGTATGTTTGATTAAAAAACAGGATGCCTCCTCCATGAGCATTTATATGAACATCATTATTGTCTTTCCATTCTTGTCCTGGATTGAATGCGTTATAACTTGTTTTAGGGGTATTACAAGAAAACAAAAGAATCAACCCCAAAGTAAAAATTGTTATTCGTTTCATCTATAATATAATTTTTCAAGGTGCGCATAACGTTGAGAATATGGGGCGTTTGGTATTTCAATGCTCCATTGTATCAACCGCTATATATTTTATTAAAACTACTCATTTTCAAAATTGCTCCAAGACCTACCACTGAAGTCCGAATAAATTTCTCCTGTTTGTTTGCATCTTTTTAGTTGGTTTATTATTAAAAAGGCTCTTATTATTAACAGAATTGATTTTATTAGTTTAGCTCTTTAATTTTGATGTTTTTAAAACGTACTTCGTTTCCGTGATCCTGAAGAAGAATATGGCCTTCTTCGAAATTACCAAAGTTCTCCCATTTCTGATACTTACTGTAGTTTACCAACGCCTGCCATTCCTGGGTGTTTCGTTCGTATTCCACTACTTTGGTCCCGTTTAGATAATGCGCAACATGGTTACCGGTTACTTCAATCCGTGCACGGTTCCAACTGTTTATGCCATTAAATCTTTTTGTCTGTAGATTTGGATTGAAAAACTTCCCGTTGGCAGGAATCAAGTCGTACAACGAAGCCAGTGTACGGTTACCCAACACGCCTAATTTTGCATCGGGATGATTTTTGTCGTCGAGTATCTGGAACTCGCAACCAATGGCTGATCCTTCACCTTTGTTCAGGTTTCCCTGCACAAAGTATTTGATTCCACTGTTGGCGCCTTCTGTCAGATAGAAGTCAACCTCCAGTACAAAATTTTTGTATAGTTTTTCGGTGATAATATCGCCTCCGTTTCCTGATTCTGCTCCATCGGCACTTTCTACTACCAGTGTTCCGTCTGCAACATGCCAGCCTCTGTTAGGAAATGCCTCAGAGCGTGCACTTTTCCACCCGTTGGTAGTTTTACCATCCCAAAGCAGTTGCCAACCATTTTGTTTTTCTTTTTCGGTAAGGGTATTGGTTAGATAACTTACTTCACGTACATCTTCGGGCATCTTCATCCGTGCGCTTTCCAGGTTGTTTGTCATAATCCTGATATTTCTCCAGCAGATGGTTTTCCCTTCGTTTTCTTTATTGTTGCCAATGGAATGAACCTGCAATCCGATAAAACCCTCAGCGGTGAGGTCATCTACCAGGTTGGCAACCGGCTGTCCGTTAATCCATGTACGGATACTGTTTCCAATAGCTTCTACCCGGTATTTATTCCACTCACCATTTTTGAAGGCGCTTTTGGCCGACTGGTTGTATTCCAGCGAATAAAGCCATCCGCGACGTGCTTCATCATAAATTCCTCCCGACCACCTTCTTTCTGAATCGTCGCATTCTACCTGGTAGCCATGAACACGCCCATTTTTATAATCTTTAATGCTGTTGCTCCTGATCTGAACCCCGGAGTTCAACCCTGATTCCATCTTCATTTCATATTCAAGAATAAAATCGCTGTAGTTTTTTTCAGTTGCTAAAAATGTATTGGGAGAACCGGTTTTACTAATTCCCACAATTTCACCGTTTTCAACCTTGTACTCGGCTGTACCGTTTAATACTTTCCAACCATTTAAGGTTTTACCGTCGAAAAGAGACAGCCATTTCTTTGATCCACTATTCGCATTTACATGCGAAAAAACTCCTGATAATAATATCAGTGATGATAAAAACAATAAATTCTTCATTGACATATTCGTTATAAAATAATATTTAATAAATGTATTTATATTTCTCCCGCCGATCGTCTCATTTTAAGAGGAAAAGAAAAATGAGCAGTATTTATAATTCAGTTTTCGGTTTTATTTGCTCTCTCTGAAGCATACACCTATGGTTTTTCAATCTTTACATATTTATAAAGTGTAAAGCTATTGGGTTGATCGAGAGAAAACCGGACTTCCTTGTTTTGAACCACTTTTGTAATGAATGTTTTCCCTGCACCAACAATTGGTTCAAAGCGATAGGATCCAGCAGCTATCATCGGGAGCTTCAACACAACATTGTTAGATTCATTTTGTTCTCTAAACACCAGCACATAACCACTGAGGCTCTCTTCCTTTTGAGATTGAAAGCCTGTCCAACTTCTCCCGGAGGGTTCTTCTCCAATAGGCAGAATAATGCCCGAATGAAAATCAAACATGACCTCCTTGTAACGACCGATTAATCCTGCAACACTAAAAGCCGTTTCGGGCAAGCCTGTACTTTCAAACCAAGCGAGCGGTTGACCAGCCATAGTTGTAGCAAAGAGGTAGTCGAATGAATAATTCTCAGGAGCAAACAACTCATCTTTATATTTTTCAGTATTTCTCCATTTATTCAAAAACTCAATCTGTAAATTTTGTGGCGGAATATATTTTGAAAGCATCCAAAGATTTCGCAAAGTCCAGTATGGATAATAATTCTGCCAGTCGGTATAACGATTCTCCAGAAAAATATTACCGTACTCGTTAAATGAAAAATACCCCCCTCTTCTACCAGCAGTAACATCCAGATTAAATACGACTTTACCCTGAGTTGCATCCACTACTTTATCCATAAATTTTCTGAAATTTATTTCCGATTGCTTATCCGGTATATTTACCCCGTCAATTTTAAATGTCAGAATCCCGTATTGTTTATATAGGGCAATAAGCGCGTTGGCATCTTTTTCCCAATTGGCATAACTGCCATCAGAACTTGGATTAAACCAAATCCCAATCTTAATTCCAAGTTTCTTCCCTTTCTCGACAATAGGTGTAAGTCCATTTGGAAATTTTACAGGATCAGGCTTCCAATAGTTTGAATCCCTCCAGATATCTTTAAAAGATCCTCCTTCAAAAGCAGAATTTCCACTTCTCCCCGTTTGCCAGCCATCATCGAGCTGAAAATGTGTAATCCCCAAGCGGGCGCCCGCGTCCAGTTCATCCAGGCAAAAAGCTTCATCTACTTTCGTATCCTGGCTGCGATCTCCCCAGGTATTCATCATAATCATTTCGTCCCGATCCGGGCGGTGTAACCGAATCCTTTGTTGATATTCGCGTAACGCCAATAATTTATTTACCGAAGCCCCCCCATAAACACCTGTAGCAAAACCACAGGCTTTCGTCCATTTTACCGGATCAAGATCGCTTGATTGCATATTTGCACCCATCATCCTAATATGACCAAAGTCGCTTAAAAAGTCTCCCCCAGGATAGGCGAGCTGCGCAGTTGGAGTTGGCGACTCCTTCAAAACAAATACCCCTTCCCCTGAGGTTTGGTCGGTTGCAAAGAGCAGGTTGCCCCTAAATAAATTTTTCCGGTATGCCAACACCTCTTGTTCTAGAACCAACGTATTGAACCTATCTGTAACATCCTTAAAATCAACAACCGTCAACATCCATTGCTTCCCATGAAGGCGCAACCTTTCAAGTATTGGCACAGAGCCGTCATTCACTTTTTCGTTTAGTTGTTCGATATTTTTCAAATCAGCAGGATTCGTAGATTGATACACCCAATCCGATTCTGATTGTCCTCGCAGATATACAGTGCAGGCAATTGCCGGGCAGTTAGGGTAAATGCTAAAAATCCTTTTGATCTGAAGTTTTCCAAGAGTGCAAAGAACAGTGGCTTCCAGATGTTCCGGCTTGATTCGATTTTCCGGAACAATTTCAACCGAAAATGAACCATCACCTGACAGTTCCTTTTGGCCAGGAAAGCTCATATCTGGTTTTGAGGTATTAAATAACCAGACTTTATCAAATCGCTTATCTTCCAGTTTTTGAGATATAATGTTTCCTTTATTCCATAGATAAACCCGTTTAATACGGGAATTCTCAACTATTAATGTATCACCCGTTAACCTGGCAGAACAGTAATTTGGAGAATCCAGAAATCCAGATACTTTGGGAAACACTTCGGGACTACTTGTTTGAGCAAATAGCAAATTATTAGAAATAATAATAACGATAATTATAGATAAATAATTTCTCATAAGACAAATTTTATTCGTTTTGATTTCGTGAAAACACGTTTTCCAACTTGACCACAACCGGGTTGGGCCATTTACGGTCGTTGTAGATCCGTTGTGTCCGCATCACCGATATTTCGATCCCTTCTTTTGTGTTTTTAATGGTTGGCATTGGGTCAGTTTCCGGATGGTATTCCAACACTTTACTGTTCTGACCCAACACAGAAATCTTCGCATTATTCCCTGCCTTGACCGCTTGCAGGTCATAGGTCTTTCGGTCCCCCAATGGCCAGTCCTTTTCCAAAAGAAAAGCATAAACTGTATTTTCGCCCTTTTTCTTCAGGAACCATACATTGGATTCGCT
Organism: uncultured Draconibacterium sp.; assembly: GCF_963677155.1. Classification (NCBI taxonomy): domain Bacteria; kingdom Pseudomonadati; phylum Bacteroidota; class Bacteroidia; order Marinilabiliales; family Prolixibacteraceae; genus Draconibacterium; species uncultured Draconibacterium sp. The sequence continues at coordinate 110,058 of NZ_OY781884.1, forward strand.
GGTCACCCCAAAAGGGACTGTGTTCCCGAATGCCTCGTGGTTGATAAACATCCATAGCGAGATCTCGTTCAGCCCGCTTTCCTGTTCTTTCGGGAACCTGCCCTCCTTATCAGGCCCGAAGTTCAACAGGAAGTTCCCGCCTTTTGCCCTGATCTCGATCAGTTTTTGGATCACATCATTGGCTGACTTATAATGTTCGTTCGTTGGCCGGTACTGCCATTGATCGCCAAAGGTATAACAGGCCTCCCAGGGTAAAGGGATGGGCTTATTGGGCGTCTCCTGCTCCGGTGTCTCAATAGCTCCCCGGGTAACGACCACATCGGGGTTGACCTCCCAGCACACCTTTGCGACCGCTGTTTTGCCTGATTGTTCCATGCCGTCCAAAAACACAATGTCGATCTTTCCGTATTGGGTCATCAGCTCCCGCATCTGTTCCTTCACATAGCTCTTCAATGGTTCATTGTTCGAAGCAAATGACTCCGGCCTTGTCCTTGAGATGAGCCTGCCCTGCTTATACAAAAAATGAAAGTCGTCCGGTGAAAAGTAAAGCCCAATTGCCAGTCCCTCTTTCCTGAAGGCGTCCACGACCTCCTTAGTAATATCTTTCCCGTACGGTGTGTTCATGATGTTAAAGTCCGTTGTCTTCGTGTCGTACATGCAGAACCCATTGTGGTGTTTGGTCGTGAATACCATGTACTTCATCCCAGCCATCCGGGCTGCTTTAGCCCATACAGCAGGGTTGAACGATTCCGGATCAAAAGTCTTAGGAAGTTCGTTAAAATACCTGTTCACATAGTCGTCGGAAGCCCCAACAAGGCTGTGGCTGATCACCATCCCCAGTTGCACATCCAGGCTCCAGTGGATAAACATTCCAAAGCCCAAACCGGCAAACCACTGTTCACGTTCCGGCCTGTTCAGGTTCAAGGGCTTTTCCTGTGCGGCCAGTTGCCCAAAACCGACAAGTAACAAGAGCACAATAATTTTATATTTCAAAGTATTGTTCATCGTCTTATTCGTTTATTGTATTGCTTTTCTATTATTCCAACTCAAACTTACCGGTCAGCCGGATATCCTCGGAACTGGAACCGACCAGCACCTCAAACTCCCCTGGCTCCACCGTCCAGTCTATGCTTTTGTCCAACAACTGCAGGGCTTCGGGCTTCAGGGTAAAGTGGACTGATCGTGTCTGTCCGGGATCAAGGGTTACCCGCTCAAAGCCCCGGAGCCGTGTATCATAAACCGTTACGCTGCTGACCAGGTCTTTCACATACAGTTGCACCACTTCATCCCCTTTATATTTCCCGGCATTGGTTATATCCACATCAACCTGGATTTCCTGTTGGGTATGGCCTTGTGTTGGTGATATCACAAGGTTGCCATATTCAAATTCTGTATAGCTCAAGCCGTATCCGAAAGGGTACAGAAAACCGACCACAGAGGTTTTTCCCGAACCATTCGGACCCGATGCAGGCTGCCCTGCCTGGGAGCTGGGCTTGAACGGGAAGTTCAGTTCGATCTGCCCGACTGATTTTGGGAAAGTCACCGGTAATCTCCCGCCAGGGTTATAATCCCCAAAAATAGTTTGAGCGATCGCCTTTGGCCCTTCTGTATTTGGGAACCAGGCTTCCAGAATTGAAGAAATGTATCGGTTTTCCCAGTTAATGGTCAGCGGCCTCCCATTAATCAGTACCAGTACAATTGGCTTATTGGTTTCTTTCAGCGCCTGTAACAATTGAAGCTGCCGCCCGGGCAGGCCAAGCCCTGTCCGTGACCGGCTTTCGCCACAACGCATTTCGTCTTCACCCATAACGGCAATGACCACATCTGCCTTTTTAGCTTTGGCAACAGCCTGATCTATGCGCTGCTGTTCCGTTTTCGTTAAAGGAGTTGAGACGATCTCGCTGTCGGGCCAGTTGTTGTCCACAACCGTGCTCCCCAGAGAAAAATCAACTTTGGCCTTGCTACCGACATAGCTTTTTATGCCCTCAAGAACGGTACCCACTTCCAGGTTTTGTGGCCCGTACCGGCTCACGTAAACAGTGGTGTCAATGGCCAGTGGCCCTGTAACCAATATGTTGTTCAATGATTTCAGATCGAGTGGGAGCAGTCCGTTTTCATTCTTGAGCAGTACCAGCGACTGCCGGGCCATATCCAGCATAAAGCCTTCGGTTCCATGCGCGACGGTCTGGTCGGCCTGTTTGGGCTTTTCGACATATGGATGGTCAAACAATCCCAGTTCAAACTTCACCCTCAGCACATCGCTTACATTCCTGTCCAGGGTAGCCATCGAAAGTTCGCCATCATTCACCAGTTCGCGCAACGGCAGGATATAGTCTCCCGGCGGGGAAAAGTTTGTCCTAACGTTCATACCGGCTTCAGCAGCCTGCCTCACGGCTTCCTTAATATCACCTGCCACATGGTGTTTAATCGCCAGAAACTCCAACGCCCCACTATCGGAGACCACGTATCCCCGGAAACCATAGGTATTACGGAGCAGAGTGGTCAAAAAATAGTAGCTTCCCGTGACTGGGGCTCCGTCCCAGTCGTTGTAGCTGCTCATGACACCCAACGGGTGCGCCTGTTCGACCACTTTCCTGAAAGGGTAAAGGTACATTTCGTGGAGTTCGCGCGGGGCAACATGGGGGTCTGTCCTCGCATCGCCGTCCCTGCCCCCTTTTGGAACACTGTAAATGGCATAGTGCTTCAAGGTGGAGGCCACCCCCTGCGACTGGATGCCCTCTGCCATCTGTGTCCCCAGTTCGGCAACCAGGAACGGGTCTTCACCATAACATTCAACGACCCTTCCCCAGCGTGGATCGCGCGCTAAATCAAGGATGGGCGCATAGACATTGGTATATCCAAGGGCTTTCCCTTCCCCCCCAACGATCTCACCCGCCTGCCTGACCAGCCCCTTGTTCCAAGTGCTACCAATGGCAATGGGCGAAGGTAGACTGGTTGCCCGGTCGTGGTTGAGCCCATGGATGCCTTCGTTGGTAAAATCCACTGGGATGCCCAAACGGGTCTGCTCGACAAACCACCGCTGGATGGAGTTGACCGCTTCGGCATGCTTGCTGAAAGGATAGGAATACTTCGTTTTCTTCAACCCATTTAATTCCTCATCGATATTGGCAATCCCGTCTTTCCATATTTCATTTTTCCAACCTTCGGTCGGCATCTCGTCCTTAAGCACCCGTTTGTAACCATAGAGTGTGGCACACTGGCAGGTCTTTTCGTCAACGGTCATCTGCTCCAAAAGGTCGGTTATGCGAGCTTCGATCGTGGCCTTTGGGTTCTCATACACATCCATCCTGCCATTCTTGTTGAAGTCAATCCAGCCATCATGATAGATACCTTTTTTCTGAGCCTGTAATGAGCTTGGCGCACTTATCGAAAAAATCAGGACAAGTGCCGATAGAAATTTTATCATCTTATTTCCGGTTAATGGTTTCAGATTCATTAAGATTTATTGTTTATCAAAAATTTGAATTGATTCTCCAACTTCTAAAGTGACCTTTTGGGCTTTCCCTTCAGCATAAACTGTAGTGGATCCACCTATTGGCGAAAAAATAGTGGCTTTTTCAACTTTCCCATCTTTCCAATCAATATCCACCGTAAAGTTCCCCCTTGCTTTGAGCCCCTTTACCTCGCCATTCTTCCAGCGTGAGGGCAGCGCAGGGAGCAAATAGATTTTACCTGGTTCCTGCGACTGCAAAAGCATTTCAGCTATGCCAGCCGTCCCTCCTAAATTTCCGTCTATTTGAAAAATCCCAGGTGGATGGAGATCAAATAAATTGGGGGACAACTGCTGCCCGATCAGTTCATCCAGGTTTTTTAAACATTTGTCCCCCTTACTTAAACGCGCATAAAAGTTGATCACCCAGGCCCTGCTCCAACCGGTCTGCCCGCCCCCGGACGACAACCTCTTTTCGATTGTCTTTTCCGCAGCTTCAAAAAGTTTTGGGGTTTGCGTAATTATTTGGTTGGATGGGTATAGCCCGTAGAGGTGTGAGATATGCCTGTGCCCTGACTCTATTTCCTGATAGTCTTTGTACCATTCCCTGATTGTACCGTCTTTCCCCACTTTGATCGCGGGAAGTTTATTCATTGCTTTTTCGATGGGGCCGCTAAGGTTGTCCACATTCAATACTTTCTCTGCCTTTAAACAGGCATTGAATACATCCCGGATGATCTCGATATCCATGGTCGAGGCCATGGTATTTAACTGGGGTTTGCCCGTTGCGGGGTTCAAATAGGAGTTTTCTTGCGAATAAGAAGGAGCCGAGACCAGTTCCCCTTTATCGTTTTCCTGTAAAAAGTCGAGGATAAAACTGGCTGCGCCCTGGATCATCGGATAGGCTTTTTCTTTGAGGTATTCCTTGTCCCGGGTAAATTCATAATGCCGCCAAATCGTCAACGACATCCATGCCCCGGCCAATGGGAAGCAGTACCCGTTAGCTACCTGCGATTTTTTACTTGACCCGGAAGGTGTTGTCCGTCCAAAAGGGTTGGTGGCATGGTGCGCCATCCAGCCATCTGACCCAATTAACTTTTTGGATGTTTCCCTTCCCCTTTCAGACAACTGAACCATGAAATTGGTTAAGGGATTCACCGATTCCGACAAGTTACAGACCTCGGCAGGCCAATAGTTCATTTGTAAATTGATGTTCAAGTGATAATCGGACTCCCAAGGTGCCCACATATCTTTGTTCCATATCCCCTGCAAATTGGCCGGCAAAACGCCCCTTCCCATAGAACTGGACATGAGCAAATACCTGCCATACTGAAAGAAAAGGCGCTCCAGCCCGACATCGTTTTCCCCATTGGCCATTAATTCGATCCTCTTGTCGGTGGGCAAACTATCCGCAGATTCCCCTTCGATGTCCAGAAACACTCGGTCAAAAATCCCGGAAGTATACCGGATGTGGTCTTCTTTAATTTTGTCGTGTGGGGTATTCAGTGCTGCTGTTAACTTGTCCAGGGACTTCTGCCGGGCATCAATGTTCCTGTCAAAATCCATTTTGTTGATGTTGTAGTCAGTGGCCGTGCTTAAAATGACTGTAAATGCAGAACTGTTTTCAACCACTAATTGATCGCCTTCAATACGGACTGTACCATTATCCGCCACTGCCCCGATATGGGTGAAGAATTTCATGTGCAGTCCTCCTTTGCCCGATCCTCCGGGATTGTCATCGTAACCCGTGCTGTCATCCACTACCTGTCCCGCAATTTCCAATATTTTATTTTGGATTGTATTTTTAGAAATGTCCCGACTCCTCTCAAAATCGATGGTGCACGATGTCTTTTCATTGTCTGGGCTATAAAACCGGTAGAACAGAACATCATATTTGGTCGAGATGAAAGATTCGCGAATGAATTTTTTCCCATTGATTTTATACTCAACCGTGAAAATCCCGGTTTGTAGATCCAGTTTCCGTTTGTAAGAATCATAAGTGTCCTGACCCGCAAATTGCAAATACAAATCCCCCAAAGGTTCGTAAGATCTGAACGAAGTTGGTGAAACAGCCAAATTATGCATTGCGTATTTCATGGCTTCGTCATATTTCCCATCAAGGTTCATTTGCTGGAATTCCTTGTAGTGCTCCCTGGCATCTTTGGGATAGGGATTTTCGGGGGCTCCTGCCCATAAACTTTCTTCATTGAGTTGTAACCGCTCTTTTCCGACCGTTCCAAAGGCTATCACCCCGATCCGGCCATTGCCCAACGGAAGGGCCTCCATCCATTTGTAAGCCGGTTGTTTGTACCACAGTACATTTTTTTGACCCGTTTTTGATGGGCCGCAGGAGGTCACTGCAAACATTAATATCATAGCACAAAAACTAAACTTCATATCTATATTTAATGACGTCAGTTATTTTTCTGATTTATACGCTCTTCTATTAAAGTCTAAAATAGGTACGGATGTATTTATCAAAAATAGAAAATCATTACCTACCTTCTATTCTAATTGAGCTACCCAACCACCGTCCCGAACAAGCTCAATCTTCAGTATATCTCCCTTTTTTACCTTTCTCATAATTTTCTTGTAGTCCATCGCCTGAACATTGGCATTCACACCGTCTTTGAAGGCTGTCATCGTATAATTCAATCCCTCATCAAGAAAACTCAAATCCAGGTTCAAACTGCGCTTTTCAGAATTTGTAATGGCTCCTATATACCACTTGCCTCCACTTTTCTTTGCAACAACAAAATACTCTCCCGCTTTGGCGTCCAGCACCTTTGTTTCGTCCCAAACAACCGGAACATTCGTAATAAAATCAGTGCATTCTTTTTCCTGGTAATAATAAAATGGATTATCCGCCAACATTTGCAGTCCACTTTCAAAAACTGTATATAATGCCATTTGATAGACCCGGGTTCCTATACTTACCGGATTTGTCCAGGTTGATTTATAATCTTCAGGATGAACAGACTTCATGGCTCCGGGTGTAAAATCCATTGGACCAACCACGTTTCGGATAAATGGTAAATAGGCATTGTTCTCAGTCGTCGCGCGTCCTCCCCAAATATTTTGTTCCATACCAACTACTCCCTCATAAGACAAGATATTTGGCAAGGCCCGATCCATTCCTGCCGGTTTAAAAGCCCCATGATAATCAACAAAGAGATGGTTTTTTGCTGCTTCCCGTGCCACCCGCTCATAATAGTCGACCATCCATTGATCGCTACGGTCCATAAAATCAATCTTCACACCGGCAATTCCCCAATCACTATAGGTACTAAATAACTCCATATGATTTTCAACTGTTAGCCAAGAGAGCCAAAGAATAATCTTTACATTTTTTGATTGCCCGTATTTGATCAATTCAAACAAATCAATGTTCGGATTTGGTGTGAATGGATCTTGGGTATCTTGCGACCATCCTTCATCCATAAGAATATATGGGATGCCAAATTTTGAGGCAAATTCAATATAGTATTTATAAGAATCCGTATTACAGCCCGATTTAAAATCAACACCAAAAAGACGTCGACCATGCCACCATTCCCAAGCCACCTGTCCTGGCTTGATCCAATCTGTGTCTCCCAATTCATTCGGTCTGGATAGTTTAAATACCATCTCATTCTCGAAGATCTGCCTATCGTCAGTACTGATCATGAAAACCCTCCAGGGAAAAGTACGCTTGCCCTTTGTTTTAGCAATGTAGTGCGCTTCTTTTTGTATCTTTACACTCCTGTCCCCATCTGCCCCAAATTCCAGAGGGTATTTAGCGAAGGTCCCTTCCATCGAATTCCCTTCTTTGCCCTTAAGAAACAAACAGGGATATTCGAACAAATCTGCCTCAGAAATCAATATCTTATATCCACCTTTTGCATCAATCAGAACAGGCAAGGTGCTTTTTTCAAGACCAGAAAATTCATTGGTTCCTGTCTTTACATAGGAAATTTCGTAAGATGTTTTAAATGATTTTGTTGGAGAAACCACTGCGTCAAATGTTTCGGGGAACTGTAAATGAACGTTCTCATTCAAGATTTCCAACGTTTTGTTTCCTTTATCGGTAATGAAGCGATAAGCGATCCCATCGTTATAAGCCCGAAACTCAACAGAATAATCGCCCTTAAATTTCAATAAAAGAACATTATAGTGGTTATTGATCACTGAGTTACGGAGTGGAATAACCCGATGAATGTTTTCGTCTATGGTACTTGTTTTGCTTCCGATAAGCTTTGGCTTTTTACCCAAGGTTTCATCTTCCATTTCCAGTCCTAAAAAACTATTTTCCATTAAAACCTGACTTCCAATGCTGATTGAATAATAAATTTTATCTCCCAATTCAACCTTGACCTCTATTTGGTGGTCAGGAGAAATCAATTCGAAGGACGAAGATTTTGATAGTCCGGGAAAGGCTATCAAAAGAAAAAAGAAAACTAAAAATAGATAATTGTAATATTTATTACCGATTACTAAAAAACTAGTCAATTTCATTATTCAATACTAAAACATTTAAATAGAATTGTTCCCAGTTTTTTTTGTCAGGAGCTAATACTGGATATTTACCTGAGTTTCTTGCTGAGCAAAGGTGACAGCAAAACAACTCATAAATAATAAAAATAAAAGCAGAACCTTAGCGCTACATCTATTTTTAGCTTCTTTATCAAAAATCAATTGGCTGTCTAAATCTATTCTTTTTATAAACATCGTTCTATTCTGATTAAGGTGTTATTATTTTTCCGTTCCATTCTCTCAAAACAATCAGCGATTAAAATTCACCCCATGTTTTATTCCTTACTTTTTTAACCCATTGAGGTCTGAAGTGATAGTAATCGTCCCTTTCCCGGGATTTACTTTGGCAGAAAAATCACTACTTGTTTCTATGTTACTTGAAGTATTCAGGTGAATAATTTTATTGTCAACAGTATTGTCGAGCAAAGTCATTTGCCCTTTGGTATTGAAAACCGTTCCGTAAATATTGATTGCAGTTGGAAAGTAATCCGGCATTGCCTTGTTGGAGCGGAATTTTATGCCACCATTCTTCAAACTTGAGTTGCAGATCGTGATCGCATCAATTGGGGTATCCACACCCAGGAATTCCTTTGTGCCATCATGCAGCACCCTGATATTGTCAAAAACCAACTGCTTCTGCATAGGGATCTCAGCTCCCGGGTAATACGAACGGCTCCAAATACCGTTGTCAAAGTGAATGGAAAAACCTACCCGGGGCTTTTCCAGATAGATGTCCCTGAAGGTCACGTTTCTGACCCCGGCAACATGCTCGTCGCCTTTTTGCACCATCACCCATTTGATCCCATCCAAAACTTTTGTCCCTTCGGTATGTGTGGGGCGTGTCTCAGAAGTATATTCTTTTCCGTCCGGTTTGCCATTTGGCATAATCCCGTCAACCCTGTAGATCCTGCCATTCGACACCACAGCATCTGCATTCTGAACTTTCATGTCTTTGTGCCAATCGATCCAGCCACCAGCCAGTATCCGGCAGAAAAAACCAACCAACTTTTGGTCACCGCTAAGATCATAGCAGTTTTTAACCACTCCGTTCTCAATCCAGCCCAATTCAGGATTTGAGGTGGCATAGTCATGTGCATTCAGGGCAATGGCGTCGTCAACGGTTTCAATCACCGCATTGGAGATGGTAAACCGGTTTCCGCGCCCCAAATGGATCCCGTCCTTGGTACCTTTAAGAATAACATTGTCGATAACCATGTCTTCAAACGTACAAACATGGATCCCAAACTGGGGGTTTTCAATGTCAGAACACCTGAACCCCTCGATCTTCAGGTCTTTAATATAAAAAAAAGCAATTTGTCCCCGCAGGCCAAATACTTCATCAAACGCTTTGAGCACATGGTTCACACTTACGTTCAATCCTTTTATGACGATGTGTTCATCATATGTTCTGGTCAGAGCTCCCTTGTTTAAAAGAACATGGGTAAAAGGCCCGGCCTCGTCCACTTTCTTCAGGATGACTCCGTTGCCAAACTCCAGGGTAGTGTTGCTCCCAACATAAGTTGTTCCGGCCACTTTGTAGGTTCCCGGTTGGCTCACGATTATTGTCCCTCCCTGGTCGACCGCTTTTTGCAATGCTTTCACGTTTTCAACGCCTGTGGCATTTGGCGAGAATCCAAAATCTGCCGCATTTGTGCCCCCCGGTTTTTGGGCAGCTATCGACAAACATGATGTAATAAATGCAGCAAAAACTAAAAGTCTTAAAATCATTGTTGTATAAATCTTATTTAGAAAATTATATTGCATTATTTAATTCGTATAGCTTAAAATACAAATTATCCAAAACTTCCTTTTCATAAAGCCTGGTAGCAAAATCTATTTAAATAGATCCGCCCTCCTGCAAACATTCACAAATGCTGAAGCAGACCATAATTGACTTCCTGAGCCCATTGGGTTTTTAGTAAACCAGTTTACTACCTCGTGAAACGAGCCATCTTTAACGCAGGTACGAGCCAACAGTGCAGCGTTAAATGATGTATAATCCTTACCCTCGGCTATTTCTTTTGCCCAGAGAAAAAAAGTGTCAACAAAAGGCCAGGCTGTATTGTTGTGATAGCTTGCTTTACCCGGATAGAAAGGATAGAACAGTGGAACACCTGCCCAGGATACAGGATAGCCGGCGATGGCTTTTAATGCATCATCACCTTCAACGATACCGGTTACAACTGCTAATGCAGCCCCAAAAGCATCACGCCTTTGTTCCAGTTCTCCATTAGTATGTTTAAAATAAGCAAACGTGCTGTCTTCAAAACGAAGGTTACTAACAATAGCCTGTTTTAGTTTTTTTGCTTTTTGCAGCCATTCTGAAGCTTCTTCTGGTTTATTTAGCTTCTTTGCTGCTGAAGCCATTGACAGCAGACCTTTATAGTACAAACAATTTGTTGACGTCGATTTGATCATCACACACTCTTCAACAGAAAAATCCTGTGGATAACCTGATGCTTTTCTCTCCATGAAATGGATATCAATAAATGAGGCCTGTCCCCTGTAAAGTCCGTCAGTAGGATCAAAAAAAGGATCATATAGCTTATCAAAACAGTTCTTTCCATTGTCATAGATCCACTGCCAATCAGCCAATTCAGGATGCTTTTCAAACAAGTCCATAGCTGCCCATAGCCATACTACATCATCGGTCCTGCGCGTATAACAATTTGTTCGGTATTTTTTAAGAAATTCCTTTTCTGAAAGTGAATCCTGTACCCAATTGCCTGACAGCCCATGGATCATATGGCCTTCAGATACCCTCAACCCGAGACCGAGACGCAAGTTACGGGTAACTTTCAGTGAATTTAAAATTTTACGGGGATAAAGAGAATTAACACCCAGTATCCCTGAGTAACTGATATCACGCGTATATATGCGTAAACCGAAATTTTGACCTGCACCAAAGTACTCCCCGTCCTCCGTTTTAATAATATTTGACTCAATATTTTCCAATGCTATATTCCACAAACGATCAGTCATTTTATTGGCACCGGTTAAACTGGTATTATTAACGGGACGACAACCCGGCAAGCTATCCACATAAATAACTCTTAATGAATCTTTTATGCATTCCTTATCTAATGTGAGCTTATCTGATCGATATTCAAATTTCAATTTTTCATTACAACCTGAAACGAAAAAAAGCGACACTGATATTAGTAAAAACTGTAAATATTGCCTCATCATGTTAAATTGACTTTAGTACTATTGGTGGAAAATTCTCTCAAATGCATCGTTTCTTAGGTTGGTTATAGTTATCCCGCACGGTCCTGCTTTTCCCTTCCACGATTAACACAAGCTGGTGATTTTCATCGGGGCTGGACAAATGAACCTCGTCATTCATCTGACATAAAAAAAGCAGGAATGAAAATAAGATTAGCGGTAAATATTCCATCATTATCATCATAAGTTGTCATACTTTAAAAAGAGAAAACCTGGTGTTTCCGGAATTGTAAAATTGACCTCGCTTCTTTCATTTAAAATGATTTGACACTTTTTATTGGTCAAAATATCAGTTAGTTGCAATTTAGTCCCTGGCTCAAAAAAATGCAGTGAGATTTGCGCACTCTTTTTCTGATTATTTAACTCCCGAAATACAGTTAAATAACCATTTCCTGTTTCCGGATTGTAATTCTGAAACCCCGTCCAGCTTTTATTGTCAGGTTTATCACCAATAGCAAAAACATAGCCTTTGTACATTTCAGCCCGCTCTGCTTTGTACTTTGCTATAATCGGTTTCAGTTCAGCCCTTGCCTCCGGTGACAGGAATTGCAGTTCTGTAAAAAATATAGGGCTTGCCATCAATATAATGGCAAAATTATAGGCATGTGTGTATTTCAGTGCGTCAGTAATTGCCTCCGGTCGTGTCAGGTCTTTGTTCTGGTATGTTACCTGTACTTTGTTCAGATTCATATAGCTGGCCAGTTCCCAGGCATCTCGTAACACTTGCCATGGTTCGTACTGTACATTTGGTCGAACAGTGTATGCTTTACGGTTGGCGAGATACAGATTCCCACATTCGCGGCCAAAGTAAAATCCCATGCGTGGGTCTTTTTCAGTAACATCCCAGTTAACAACTGCACTGTGTCCCGAATAGTTGATAAGATCCCTTGCCTTGTAATACAAATGATCCAGCGCTTCCTTTTTGTTTAGAAAGGCAAAATCCAGTTTAAAAGATTTAAAATCGCCATTGTCATAATTGGTTTTCAAAGTACTCAAAGGAGCAGTCCAGGCATTCCACAGTCCAAGTTTTATTCCGGCATCTTTTGCTTTTTCCCGTACCTTGCCAAATCCGGTCGGATACACATCATAAGTTTCAGGCATGCTTGTTCCATCCATAAGTTTTGGCAAAGCACCTTTCTTATAAGGTTTTGTTGGCCCTGTTTTAGCTGGCAACCAGCTATTTTCCCCATTCCTTATTTGCCATCCGTCATCAATCTGGAGCATGTCAACACCAAGCTCGGCACAAGCTTCTATTTCTCTTAAAACGTTTTCTTCCCTTGCCTTATAGGTACACTGGTCAAAAGCGTCTTCAGAGCCCCAGGTATTGGCCATGATGAAAATATCCCTGTCAGGGTGTACCGGGTATCTGAGCCTGTCGAATTGCTTAAGTGCCAAACCGGCTTCGTCTTCCCCTCCCTGGTACAAAATCATCCAATTCGCCCAGCAAAACTTATATTCTTTATCCGTGATATCATAGTACCTAATCCCTAATCCATTCACCAGCAAACTATTTTTTTTACGTTCAAATCCTCCTGTCTCCAGTTCGCTAACCATATGCGTATGTTTGTGCGATTCTTTAATCAGGATAAGCCCATTTGTCTCATTGGAGGCAATAAGCCCGTTTGTGATATCTGAACTTCCATTTTCAGGGACATCTTCTTTCGTTAAAATTTCATAGGGTTCAATATCCGCTTTTAATCCGCCATAATAACCAAATGCCGTGACTTTTGATGGTATTTTGCTCAATACAACTGTTTCGGAAACTCCCGGCTCAATATGCTCCCCTACCTGTTTATTTCCTTTTGTGGTTTTTAACCACAACTGGGTGCGCAAACCAGAGGTACCCGGATATGCCCAAATGACATATTTCACCTGTAACTTTTCATATTCAATTTCGGCTTCAACAGTCAGATGTTCACTGGTAAAATGTTCGTCATCGTCCCGGAAGGCATTCAATGAAACCAATTTACCTTCACCTAAATCCCCTAGATCCCAGTCTGCCGACTGACCTGAATTTGTTGCGATAATTTCTCCTGATGAATTAACAATTTGTGTTGTTGCGAATCCCCTTCCTGTCCAGCGCCAGGTACGTTCTACTTTCCCCGTTGAAACAATCAACTGGTTACTTGTAGTATAAGCTTTCGTGTTTTTAAAAGACGTATTTAGCTTTGGTAAATCTGATGCTAATATACTTGCAGGGGCAAAAGCAACGACCAATACAACTATTTTTATCAAACTTAAAATATAACTTTTCATTGTTTACAATTTTAACTTTCAAACTCCTAATTTAAAGTATAAGGAACCTGAGTAGCAGTTTCTTTCCGCCATTCTTTTAATAGTTCAACAGCACAGATTCTACTTTCTTAATAATTTCAGGGTGCTGATCTGCAATATTGTGCTCTTCTCCTAAATCGGTGCTTAAATCGTAAAGTTCTATCTCCCCCGGAAGACTTTGCTCATTTGAAGATCCTGGATAATTAATCACTGCTTTCCAATCTCCTAACCGGATTGCTTTCCCTTTAACGAATTGATGATTTCCCTGCCGGAATTCCCAGTACAAATAGTTATGTTCTTCCTGCCCGCTTTCGCCTTTTAATGTAGGAAGAAATGAGATTCCATTGGTTTGCACGGGTTTTTCCTGGTCAATAATATCTGCCATCGTAGGAAGCATATCCCAAAAAGCGCTTGGCAAATCAGAGCTTGTCCCCTGCTTAATTACATTTGGCCAACGGGCTAAAAACGGTGCCCTTAACCCTCCTTCATACATATCGCGTTTGTGCCCTCTTAACGGGCCATTGGAATCCCAGTATTCCGGGTCATGCCCTCCTTCGTGATGAGAACCATTATCGCTTGAAAACATGACCAGAGTATTATCATCAATTCCCATTTGCTTTAAAAGCGACAGTAATTCTCCAACCTGATCATCCAGATGTTCCATCATGGCACCAAAACCCGCAATTGGATTTTGTACAGGCGGACAAACCTCTCCCGGACCGGCGCCATATCTGCCAATTTTATCATCAAATTGAGGTAATTTCTTTCGCCATTTTTCATGCAGTTCTTTTGGGGCGTGCATGGCAGCATGTGGTATTGCAGTTGGGATATAACAGAAAAACGGCTTATTTTCCTTTACACTCTCCCTGATAAAATTAAAAGCATCCTCCATGATGAAATCGTGCACATAAGTTCCGGAATCCAAAGGAATCTCCTGACCATCCCTAACAATAGACGACGGATAATAGGTATGCGCAATCGTCTGGCTTTTCCAGCCGGTAAAGTGGTCAAAACCATGAGTTAAAGGATTCTCCTCTCCTTCGTTACTCGTTATTCCCAGTCCCCATTTGCCAAAAGCCCCGGTTGCGTAGCCGGCATTTTTAAATAAGCGGGGTAAAGTTACCATGGTTGAGTCCAGTGCCCCCATTTTCTCGGTTGGCATATTTCCCCTGCAATGAACATGGCCGGGAGCCTGACCTGTCATTAATACCGCCCTTGATGGGGAACAAACTGTATTTCCGGAATAATGATTGGTAAAGAGCATACCTTCATTTGCAAGCCGATCGATATTGGGAGTTGATAGTTTCTTTTGTCCATAACAGGACAAATCACCATACCCCAGATCATCGGTAAGGATATAAATAACATTTGGAGAATTTGTCTTTTCTTGTTTGCAGGAGTAGAAAAATATGAAAAAGCCGAAAAGAATAAATAGGGAAAAATACCTCATGAGATCTTTTTGTAATTTATTATTAATGAATGGTATTCTTAACATTAAAAGATGCAGCTTATATCGGTTTTATAGCTTCGTTTAATCTATAAATCAATAGGACTTCATATGAAGTCCTATTGATTTCATTTTAAGAATAATTTTACCAATTTGGATTTTGAGTAAGGTTCTCGTTTAACTGAATTTCCTGAAGTGGAATTGGAAAAAGATAATTTCTTTCTGAGAAAGTTCTGGATGATTTTGGCTGTACAATAACAAATCCATCTTCATTTGTACCAAATGAAGTTAAATCAGATATTTTAATTGGATTACCATTATTATCAGTCACATCTTTCCATGCCGAATTATCATATTGGATTCCCAATACTTCTTTACTTAATTCTTCTACAGCTATTCCCCATCGTTTCAAATCAAGCAATCGTTCTCCTTCCATAGCCAATTCAACAGTTCTTTCTCTTCGAATCTCTTCAAGCATATTCAAATTATTTGTGCTAACAAAACCATTACTTAATTCATGTACCTCAGCTCTTTGTCGAAGTAAATTAATACTTTCATTTAATTCAGAATCTGTTATCGATCCAGCTAATTCATAAGATGCCTCTGCATAAATTAAAAGAACTTCAGCATAACGAATTATTTCTTGATCATTATAGTCTTTACGATTAAGTCTGGATTCGCCTTCTGTTTGGTATTTCCAAAGTCTGTAGCCAGTTGTTGTTGACACAAAGAACCCCTTGTTAGCAACCAATAATTCGGCTCCGTCATGGCGCCATACATAATCACCAATTCTACCAACTGAATTATTCATTCGAAGATCACGATTATCAAATTCGCTATCCACACCTCCATACCCTTTAAATAGTGGCGATTTATCTATTGGTAATCCATCTACACATAAATACATATCCATCAATTTTTTTGTTGGACTACCTTTCAGTTGAATATCTTGAGCAAAAGTATTTGTACGTACTTCTTCGCGAAACCGTTTAGCTAGAATTTGTTCTGGTTTAACTCCGAGACTGTTGTCATCTGCATCCGGATCCATAAATAAATGGCGGTAGCTTTCTGAACCATATCTATTCAGCAATTCAAATTCATTACTGCTTATTACAGCTTTCGATGCACTTTTAGCAATAGTAAGTAATGCATTAACATCTGAACCTCCACCGTTATATTTGCTCCATGTTGCTTCAAACAAAGCAACTTTTGCCATTAGCGCATTGGCAGCCCCTTTAGTGATACGACCGATTTCATCACTACTAGTCAAGTGACTTCGAAGAGGCAAATCTTTCTCTGCCAATTCTAAATCATCAATAATAAAACTTACCAGCTCTTTGCGTGATGCCCTGGAACTGTACAATTCCTCTGAATCTGTATTCAGCACTTTATCAATAATTGGCACTCCACCGTACCTAACAAGAAGATTATAATAATAAAATGCTCTGAAAAAGCGGGCTTCAGCAACATATCTGCTGGCATCTACTTCCTCATTTTCTTTCGCCTTTTCAATGATGTAAGTACTCGACCTGATCCTGGAGTAATTATCATTCCAATCATTCTCACTTTCTTTTACTAAATTGGTTCCACTACTTATAGCATTGTCGTTTTCAGCATGCTGAGTATCGGAATCCAGATCAATAGAACGGCCTGGCAATGTATTATACAGGCTATTAACAGCTAACTCGTAATCATCCTCGCTATTCCAAAATGAACCATCTGAAACTGCTGTTTTTGGGAATAAGTCCAAATTATCCGTACACGCAAAAGCTACGAATATTATGGAAAAGTATATTAATATTAGTCTTGATTTCATACTGTTTTTTTTAGAGTTTTACTTGAATTCCAAAAATGTAATTCTTGGAATAAGGATAAACATTATAATCATTATTTTGCTCCGGGTCATAGCCTCCAGGCACATTGTGGATCGTAAACAAATCGCTTCCGTTGAAATACAAGCGGACACTTTCTATTTTTAATTTACTTGTCAACTCTTTAGGAATAGTATATCCTAAAATAATATTTTTAAACCTCAAATATGCCCCATTCCATGCTCTCAATTTCGAATGTCGCCAGTTCCATGAATTTGTTGGACCAAGTGTTAACCTAGGCATATCTGAATCCCGAGCCTCAACAATAACACGTCCATTTTCATCTTTCATTTCAACTGCAAATCCTGAATTCCAATACATCGCATTGGGTTTATGCCATCTTGATCGACTACCTTCATAAGGTAATGCCCTGATTGAGCCATTGTATAAAATTCGCTTGCCAACTCCCTGAAATGCAACAGAGAAGTCAAAGTTTTTATATTCTCCACCTATATTACCTCCAAAATTGTAACGAGGCGATGTATTCCCTAAATAGACAAGGTCGCCTTCATCATCTGCATCACCATACGGATCAATTCTCCCGTTCCCATCTACATCCTTAAACATCACATCTCCCAGGTCAAGTTGGGTATTTATACTTCCAAGTTGTTTATAAGCAGTAAGCTGTTCCTGTGTTTTGATAATTCCATCAAATTCATATCCAAAATAACTATTAATCGGATAGCCTAATCTGGCATTATTCATACCTTGAACATAATTGTCATCACCACCTTTTTTAGTGACTAAATTTTTGCTGTCGAATAAATTACCGTTAACAAAATATGTAAAATCACCTATTCGATCTTTCCATCCCAATGATAGCTCCCAACCATTAATTTTTAACTCTCCCGAATTTACTTTAGGTGCCGTTGCACCTAATAATTCTGGAAAAGCTTCGGCAACAAGCATGTCTTTATTTATTTTCTCATACACATCAAATGTACCTACCAAACGATTTCGGAGAACCGCAAACTCGACACCAATATTTTTGGTTGCTATTGTTTCCCAGGTTGCTTGTGTTGCAGGTAAGGCACCTAATGAAGCTCCGGCTGGCTGACTTGAAGCACCAAAAGGATAAAACCCCCCAATGTTAATTGTTTGTATGTAGTTATAGGTACTTGCAACCGCCTGATTTCCCAACTCGCCATACGAGGCTCTAAGCTTTAGATTATCAAATAAATTTAGGTTTTTAATAAAGCTTTCTTCTGATAATCTCCATCCCAAAGAAAGTCCACCAAAATTACCCCATCTTTTATCAGGATGAAATTTGGAAGAACCATCCCTCCTCCAATTAGCTTCAACAAGGTATTTACCCTTATAGTCGTAATTAAATCTTCCGAAATACGATAAGATAGTCCATTCTGCTCCCCGGTCAGTATTGTATTGTTCTTCTGCATCACCAAGGCTTAAGGCAAAAACTTCGTTACTAACTAAACCTCTTCTGTAAGCAGAAAATTCATACCAATCATCATTCTCAAATGACGTTCCCAACGTAACAGCAATATGGTGATCCTCAGTTATATTCTTGTCATAATTCAAATAATTAGTATAATTCTGATAAGTCCGTTCCTGATTTAACGCATTAAAACGGTTTGATTTATTAAAAACAATATTCACTTTATCATCCCAATGATAAGATGTATAGGTCGGTATTTCACCCTTTTGATTTACATATAGCTGCTTAATACCAATTTGACTAATGAATTTTAAATCCTTTGTGAATTTGATGTTCGCCTTAAAATTAATTCCTTCAACATTCCGGGTATTATATACTCTTCCACCTTCATCAATCAATTGAACAGGATTTACAAATCCCTGCCATTGATAATATTTACCTGAAGGAGTAAATGTTGGAGGCATCGGGTTTAAATTAGGATAACGATCCAGTGCTTGGTTTGTTTCATAGGGTTCATCAATCTCTCTTTTCTCAACATATACACGGGCTTCCAGATCCAACCAGTCTGTTACCTGATAACTGTAATTCAGATTTAAATTGAATTTTTCACTAATATTATTATCAATTTTGAAAAAACCTTCATCCTTGTTATATGCACCTGACAAATAATATTTTGCTTTATCACTGCCTCCGCTCAAACTAACTGAGTGGTTATAACTAATACTATTACTGAACAAATTATCTTTGATGTCAGACTCTTCGTAAAAATAGAACCTGGGATTAGGAGCATTTAAATCCTGAGCCCATATATCAACTCCACCTACACCTGTTCCATTTATTAATTTATCGTACTTTTCATTCGGAAACCACCATGGATTTGCACGTCCCTCATTCATTTCTGCCTCACGGTGCATCTCTGCATATTGCCTGATAGTAGGCTGATTCCATGTATCCTGTGGGGTTTTAATGGTAATACTTCCTTTATACTCTATCGTTGTCTTACCTTTCTTCCCTGACTTTGTGGTTATTAATATAACACCTCCGGCAGCCCGGGAACCATAAATAGATGCGGCCGCATCTTTCAATACAGAGATTGTCTCAATATCGTCTGGATTCAGCATGTCAATCTCACCTTCTATTCCATCAATAAGGATTAAAGGAGTATTTCCTCCATTCAAAGATGTGAAGTCACGGATTCTTAAGGAATACCCTTCTCTACCTGGTTGTCCTCCTCTACGAGTAACCACCATACCAGGGAGTTCGCCTTGAAGAGCACTTGAAATAGTTGTTACTGGTTTGGATTTTACAATTGTATTACCAACAGTAGAAATAGCTCCAGTTAATGAAGATCTTTTTTGCACACCATAACCAACTGCTACAACTTCTTCAAGCCCAATAGCATCTCCCACCAATTCAACATTTATCACAGCCTTCCCGGAAACAGGAATTTCCTGTGTGGCCATCCCAACAAAAGAAAAAACAAGAGTTGCATTGTCTGGTACATTGGGAAACGAGTACTTTCCGTCGGTGTCGGTAGTGGTTCCTTTTGTGGTTCCTTTTATTACTACTGTAACGCCAGGAAGCGCTCCTCCGGAGGCGTCGGTTACAGTTCCGGAAACAGTATTTTCTTGTTGGGTATTATTGATATTAACATTTGAATATTTAGACTGGACCAAAATCAACTGATCTTTTACCTGATAGGTTAAATCAGTTCCTTTAAACAGTTCTTTTAATATGGAGGATATCTGCTCTTGTTTGGTATTTATCGAGACTTTCTTCCTCAAATCGACCTGATCGTTGTCATAAAAAAAACGGTATTCGCTATTGTCCTCAATTTCCTCAAATACTTCGAATATTGAAGCGTTTTTTACCTTCAAATCAAGTTTTCCTGCCTGGGCAGATACCTTGGCAGAAATCTGCATAAAACTGATTAGAATTAGTAGAGTTGTTAGTTTAGCCATGAGTAATAATTTTTTTAGACGAGAGAGCATATGCCTCCCCCGCTGTAATCTAAATTTTTTCATACATTTGTATTGTTAAGTTATTGACTTTAGCCCATTTTCATAAAATGGCTATTGTTAGATAATAAGAAACTTAGGTTTCTGAAATTAGCGGGAAATGTAGGCGCATTTTCCGCTTTTTAGTTCATAAGTTATTCCATAGGCAAGTTTATTCTTTAAAGTTTATATACAGTTTGTTTTTTTCGTAATGATAGATTATTGGTTCTACTGAAGTGCTTTTTATCGCTTCAATAAAAGTAAAGATGTTGTCGTTGATACTTATTGTTCCGCTAAACCGTTTTGTTTTAAGGGTTTCATTTTCAAATACAATCTGCGTATTGTAAATCCTGTCAATTTTCATGGCCAGATCTTCCAGTGTTTCGTTCCTGAACTGATAAATACCTTTCTGCCAATAATCATAGAAGCCATCCGGGATCATTGATTCATAAAGCTTCCCGGATGTTCTATCTAAAACTAAACTATGTAATGGTTTTATGATATAAGAGTTAAAACCATTTTTACTATTTGCGATATCAAATTGAATACTTCCTTTTACCAGATCGGCGCGTACAATATTATCGTCGGGGTAAGCTGTTACAGAAAATTGGGTACCCAATACTTTAATTCTGTTGTTACCAATATTAACAATAAAAGGTTTTTTGCTATTGTGTTTTACATCAAAATAGGCTTCCCCTTCCATTTCAAGTTCTCGGAAATCTCCACTAAATTCAGAAGGGTATCGTATGCTCGAATTATTTGATAACCAGACTTTAGTTCCATCGGGCAAATTAAAATGCGAACGGCTTCCTTTTGGGACGGCTATCTCCTGATATACAATTTCTTTGTTTAAGGATGTTAAAATGGTTTGAATGACAAAAGTAGTTGTAATTAGAAAAAAGAATATCGCTGATATGCGCAAAGCGTAGTAAACAAAAGGAGTTACTATTTTTTGTTTACCAAACTGATGTTTCCGTTGAAGATATTTCCGGTAAATCGCTGAATTATCGTGAATTTGTTTGGGATTGTATTGCCAGACTTGTAACAGGCGGTCGAAAACCTTTTTATTTGCAGGATCGCTGGCTATCCATTCCTGAAACACTTGTTCATCAGCTTCATTTACTTCCCCAGCAACCTTGTTAGCTATATTTTCCCAAACCTTTTCCTTGTCCATTCAGAATGTTCTTATATCTCCTATGACAGAAGATTTTATTGAATGTCCTAAAGGTAAACTGAAAAAATTGATATTTTTTTTAAGCTGGAAGTAAGAACAGTTGGAAAAGTACCATAAAACCAGAACTATCTCCTTTATCATTAAGGTAACTTTTTATTGTCTCTCCAATTTTTTTGAGCGCAATTGACAACTGGTGGTTAATGGTTTTTACAGAAATATCGAGCAACTCACCTATATCCTTATATTTCATCTGCTCTACCTTAGCCAATTTATATATCATTTTACAACGGGGAGGTAAATCTTCGATCGATTGTTCAATAATAGATTTTAATTCTTTGTTGATCAATTCAGTTTCGGGGCAAATGAGGTCAACTCCCAAATCAACCTCCAAGTCGTCCAATGAAACTGCATTTTTCCTTTTCATTTCATCGAGATAATTGAGTGAGGTGTTGTAAGTCGATTTAAAAAGATATGCTTTGATATTTTGAATATTCACTAGCTCCGATCGATTGATCCAGACCTTTAAAAACACATCAGATACAACTTCTTCTGCCACCGATTTGCTTTTTACAAAAGAAAATGAAAACTGGTACAAACGCCCGGCAAATAAATCAAACAGATGTTTAAAAGAACGTTCATCTTCTTCAAAGGAGATTTTTTTTAGTAGTTTTTTAATGTTCTGATTTGTTTCCAACTCAATTCTTTAGGATCTGTAAAAAAACAAAATATAATGAAACCAGCCAATTATTTGAATTAAATATAAAAGCTATAATTATTATTAAATCCAAAATGGGACATTCGCTACATGCTTATTGACACATACAACAATTAGAAGTACTAGTTATCGATTAACTATAAGATTTCAAAGTCGTCGTTTATCCCAAATCTTGTTCTAGGTATTGGATTCCCTCGTTTTTTTTGAAGTTTTAGCTGTTTCTATAGTAGCTTCTGCCATTTATGTATGGCTATTTTTTTTTTCATTTGCCGGATTATTCCTTTATCGCCTGTAGTATCATCAAAAATTAAAGAACTATAGTAGGTACAATCAATGCCATAACGCCAATACGATTTCTTTTCCGCCACATGATCTGTCTTCCTTTTACCATTTTCAATTTTTTCTGCTACAATATTGTTTTAATTTTTTCAATTCTGTTGAGATTTTTTCGTCAATGATTTTAGCTTAAAATTGAGCTATCGTTATTAAGGTATGACCTAACTTCTTCGAAACAGTTTCAACCAGAGTTCTACAATTTAGAAAAAGTTTAGTTGCGAATGAATGTATAACCATGTGCATGGTTTCTTTCTTTATATGGCAAAGTCAGCCAACTCTTTTTTAATAACTATTGACCCGCTCGTTAGTTAAAGCAGGCAGAATTCTTTTACGAATGTGTTGAAGACACTATAAACAGGACTATTCCAGAGGAAATTGATTTTCTCGAAAATACGATCGATTAACCAATTCAATAAATTCGTTCTTAACTCTGCCAGACACAAGAGGTAATTTACTAATCAAATTGTAAAATCAAAATAATGGGAGGCTGTCCAAAAGGAAAAGGCAGAATGACTTTGAAGAACTGACTGATGAAGATATTTCTTTGATTGAAGAATATTATGCTGATATTTTTATAAAATAATGTATAAAATCACACCATATAGAACTAAATTATATGCAAAAACAATGCTGGTGAACGATTCGGTTAACACCCAAATCAGCCATTCCATAAATAGCTGATTTAATGCCAAATACCCAGGATGTTCGACTCCCGCCAGGGGAAATCCCCTGTATTGGTGTACCAATTGAATCTATAAGTTCAATGTTAGGTCATAAGAGTATTTAAACACCCCAGATTTACTCAAAAGTTATCAAAGCAAAGGTCAGTGAAGATATGGATAAGCTTAAGAGGAAATTAAGCTAATTGGTAGCTACATTTTTGGCTGTATTCAGAAATATTACTTATCAACTTCATTTTCAGAAATCCCAAAAAGATTCCCGATATAATTATCGGGAATCTTCAAACTAACTCCCCAACCAACTATAAATGAATCAAAAGGAAAAATCCTCCGTTGGTTTTTCAATCACCTGCCATTTCTCTAATATGGTCTTGCACATCGAGACGTCGTATTTTGCATAAATTGCAAATCCTTTTGCCGATCCAATATTTGTGTCATAAAAGTTTTTGATCCACTTCTCAAGCTGAGTTGACCTGAAATCAACCGCATCAATACTGTTTAAAACCCAGTTCCGTTCGTGCATGGTACTTTTTTCATCCTTCAGAATGCGCAGAAAGATCCTTTCAGCCAATTCTTTCTCTCCTAAGTGATATAATGTTTCACCGATTAAAACGGCAGTTGCTGTAGCATCTTCATCTGCTGCTGCTTTTAATGCAGATAAAGCTGCTTTGGCATTTTCGCGATGAATAAGCAAGCCGGTTACTCCCCAGTATCGCAGTGCTGAATCATCATTCTTCAGTAATTCAATGTATTCTTGAATTGCTCCGTTTCCAGGTTGTGTTGCTAATTGTGCTGCTGCTAATAATTCATCAAACGGACAATCCACCGACCGCATATAATCATACATCGATCCATCTCCTGCCCTTTCTTCATATTCAAGCTCTGGAATCAGCGCTACATCTCTGATTTCTTTCATCCAACGATAATTCTCTTTCCGCATGCGCTCCAACACTTTTTTATAAGCCGGAATGTTGGCAAGATTGTTCAGTTCATTCGGATCGTTTTCAGTATCGTATAATTCCTCAACCGGTTTAGTTTGAAAGGCCATACTTTGTAAATCGTTGCATTTACCTGCCAGATAATAATCTTCCCACGATTGGGCTGAACGTGCATTGAATAAGAAAGCCAAATGCTGCAGATAAATTCGGAATGGCATGTAGTTTCGAATGTAACGGTATTTTTTATCCCTAACCGCCCGACTCATGTCAATACGTTCGTCCATCCTGCTGCGAGTCATATGAATGTATTCTGGTTCCGCTTCAACCGCATTGCCCAAAAAAGCATTACCCTGCATGTAATCCGGTTTTTCTTGTCCGATAATACTGAGTAAAGTTGGTGCAAGATCAACAAAACTAATGTTACGATTCACAGCATCTCCCGGGTTTTCTGCCGGAAAAAAGCTCTTGTACTTTTCAGGAATGCGAACGATAAACGGCACCCACGTTCCGGTTTCAAAAATATATCGTTTACTGCGTGCCAACACTCCTCCGTGGTCGGCATAATAAAAAACAATGGTATTATCGGCCAGTCCACTCTCTTCCAGTTCTTTTAGCAAGTCGCCTACCTGGGCATCCATGTCCTCCATTTTGTCGTAATACTGCGCCCAGTCATGACGCATTTCCCTGGTATCAGGATGATGCGGAGGTAAAACCACGTCTTCCGGTTTGTGTCTCAATTCTGCTTCAGGAGTGAAAGGAAAAATCTGGCTTTCATGGGTAGTCATCAGGTTGAAAATGGCAAAAAACGGTTTTCCGTCGGGTGCATTTTTCCAATGCGCAGTGTTACTGCACTCGTCCCACATTCCTTCCCAGTCGCCATCGTAGTTGTAATCGGTTTTTACATTATTTGTAATATAATAACCGGCTTTTTTTAAGAGCTCGGGATACGGAATTACCGAATCCGATTTCGGATAAGCACTACGCATCTGCTCATTTCCGTTTGATGCAGCATAAACACCGGTAATAATTGTGTTTCTTGCCGGAGAACAAACCGGACAATTTGCATAAGCATTGGTATAGCGGAATCCTTCAGCAGCCAGTTTATCCAGGGTTGGTGTTGTAGCAAAGGCATCGCCGTAGCACCCTAAAAATGGGCTGTTATCTTCGCTGGTAATCCACAAAATGTTAGGCTTGTCATTTTGGGCATCTCCATTTAGTTGGAAAAATATAACTCCAACAATTGCAGTTATTAGAAATCTAATATATTGATACATAGCAAATAATTATTAATGACTTGCACTCTGTTTTTCTTCGTGTTGAGAGCTAAATAAGTTTTGCATTTATTCAGGCCTAAATTTCCAGTATTCGATACCCGGATTCTTTTTCACTTTTTCGTTGTACTCATCAATAAATTGCTGATTCAATTCATCACTGTCTTCGTATTTTGCTCTGAGTTCTTCCAGTTGTTTATGAAGATCTGCCTGTACTTCGGCATAAGCCGGATCGTTATACACATCGTGCATTTCATTCGGATCTTTTTCCAAGTCGAACAATTCCCAGTCGTCCATGTCGTAATAAAAGTGGATAAGTTTGTACTTGTCAGTTGTAATTCCGTAGTGGCGCATTACATTGTGCTCTGATGGATGCTCGTAATAATGATAATAATGTGCTTTACGCCAGTCATCGGGTGTTTCGCCTTTCAGAATTGGCAAAATGCTTCGTCCCTGCATATCGGCTGGGACTTTGCCTCCGGCAATATCGATCAGCGTTTCTCCAAAATCAAGATTCGAAACCAGATCATTATTTACAGAACCTGCTTCAATTGTGCCCGGCCAGCTGATCAGTAACGGTGTATTCAACGATTCTTTATACATCCAGCGTTTATCAAACCAACCATGTTCTCCAAGGTAAAAACCCTGATCGGACGAGTAGATCACTATCGTATTTTTATCCAGTCCACTTTCTTTCAAATAATCCAGCACCTTGCCAACACTCTTATCAACTGCCGAAATACAGGCCAAGTAATCTCGCATGTAACGCTGATACTTAAAACGAACCAAATCCTTTCCCTGTGGATTGTCTTTTTTGAACTTTTCGTAGATGGGGCCATAAACGGCATTCCATGCCTTTAGTTGCTCCTCATTCAACCCTCTTCTTGGTTGATCTGTCATTTTCAGATCCCTGTCGAGCGACATCGCATCTGCAATACTCATATAGTTTAACGATGCAGGTTCACGCGTCTCGTAATTATCAAAAAGTGATTCGGGCTCCGGGAAAGTAGTATTCTCATACATTCCCAACTCGTTTGGACCAGGATCCCATGCACGGTGCGGAGCTTTGTGCCACATCATTACCATAAATGGCTGGGTAGAATCTTTTACTGTTTGTAACCAGTTGATAGTTTTGTCCGTGATAATCTCGGTAGCATAACCTTCCATCTGATATTCACCTTCCTGGTTTATAAATGTTGGATTGTAGTATGCTCCCTGTCCTGGAAGAATATCTGTGTAATCAAATCCTGTTGGTGTTCCGCCAAGATGCAGTTTACCAATTACAGCTGTTTTGTAGCCATCTTTTTGCAATTCTTTTGGAAATGAATTCTGGCTAAAATCGAATTTCGATCCAATGGTATTATCGATAAAACCGTTTTGGTGACTGTATTTTCCGGTAAAAATAGTTGCCCTCGACGGACCGCAAATTGAATTGGTTACCAGACACTGATTAAAACGCATTCCGGCATCGGCAATACGATCGATATTTGGCGTTGGCGCCAAATCGGCCAATGGCCCGCCATAGGCACTTATTGCCTGAAATGCATGGTCGTCGGCCATTATAAACAGAATATTGGGGCGTTGGGGAGCCTCCTCTTCCGATTGGGTATTGCATGCAAAGAAAGATGTAGTAATCAACAATAATGAGAAAATGCAAAAACGATATGCAAATCTCAACCTCGGTACTTTATTCTCTTGTTTTATTTTCATAATAGGATGTTATAATGCGTTTATCTTCAGTAAATGTAGTTTTTAGGTTAAAAGTAACTTCTAATTCAAAATCTAAAAATGGAAGACTAACGATGGAAAACGACATGTTCCAGTGCTTCCATTTCGGTTTGCTGTCCTTTGTCTCCTTGTTGATCCATCCATTGGTGTAATTTATCTCTAAGTTCTTTTTTTATGTCCGCATATTTCGGGTTGCTGGCAATATTATTCATTTCATATGGATCATTGTTTAAATCATATAACTCTTCAGCAGGCCGGTGCTGGTATTTATAAGATAATGATTTTGCAAATTCATCAGTTTTTCCTTTTTCTTTCCACGAGTTAAAAACAACACCTTTTACCGGATCAACGGTTAAATTATTTTGAAAAGTTGCTTCGGGCGTAAGGTTTAAAACATATCTGAAATCTGCTGAACTTACTGTCCTGATCCCATAATATTCTGATCCATTCATGATTCCTCGTGTAGTATGTACGCCATAAACATATTTTTTATGCTCATTTTTCTCACCTTTCAACACTGGCAGAAAACTTTTTCCTTCTAAGTAATCCGGAATTTCAATCCCGGCAATGTCAAGATAAGTAGGTACCACATCCACATATTCGATCATTGCATCGCTCGTAGAACCTGGTTTTATTACTTCCGGCCATCTAACCAAAAATGCAGATTGCAAACCATTTCCATAGCAGGTCCATTTGGCAAAAGGGAAACTATTTCCCTGTTCGCTGGTGAAAATAACGATGGTATTTTCAGAAAATCCGTATTTATCCAACAGTTCCAGACTGGTTTTAAACTCGTCGTCCATATAATCTATTTCGGCAAGGTATTTTATGAAAGATGCCCTTGTTTCCTCGGTATCAACAAAATAAGGAGGCAAGGTAACTTTTCCCGAATCGTACTGCGACGGATCGCCTTTGGTATAAGGCAGATGGGGTTGATGTGAGCAAACAAAAAGACAAAAAGGCTCTCCCTTTTCTTTTACACCAGAAAGAAATTTATCCATGAGATCAAAATCAAGATCATCCACCATGTCATCACCAAGGTACTCAAAAGGGAAAGCCTCCTGTGGACTTATATGTGTTTTTCCAAGAAGAGCGGATTTGTATCCTTTTGGAGCCATATACTGCACAATGCTTTGGGTCCCTTCTTTTACAAACGTACTATTTGGATATCCACCTGATTTCACGGGATACAATCCCGTATATAAACAAGTTCGTGTAGGAGAACACATGGCGGTAGCCTGAAAACAACGAAAAAACTGCATTCCTTCTTTTGCAAATGCATCAATCGTTGGTGTTTTCGCATCAATACCTCCATAACATCCCAAATCACGGAAGGTGCAATCATCAGCTATAAACAATAAAATATTGGGCTGCTGTTTCTGTTTTTCTGTAGCAAAAGAGATCTGACCCAGAAAAAAAAGAAGTAGGATAAGTTTAGTTTTGTTATTCATTTTGACACTCTTTTAATTACACGATATAATCGTTAAATCAAATTCTTCACTTCTTATCATTATCCCTATTTTGGCGATACATAGCTGGAATTTTAAAATACTCCTTCGTAGGAATAGATGGATCCCATTTGGGCAATTTATCAATCTCTGCCTTCAATTTTGAGTAAGCTTCTTTTTGTTCTGCTGTAAGCGTATTCAGGGCAATTGGATGTTTCTCCAAAATATCTTCTTTCAGATTATAAAATTTGCCATCCTGATATAGTTTGTAATCCAGTGTTCGGGCGAACTGATTGGCGTTTTTCTGAACATTCGGGGCCCACATCGGATTGTAGTGAACCACGGCTGTTTCTCGATCGGAATATTTCTCCCCTTTTAACAAAGACAGAAAACTTATACCGTCGTTAAACTCAGTTTTTTCAGAACCAACGTCAGCGATGGTTGGAAAGAAATCACAAAACTCAATCAATCCTTCATGATGACTTGCTTCCTCTATTTCTTCCGGCCAGCTTATAATTAGAGGAACATGTGTTCCTGCATCGGTGGTAGTGCCCTTTCCTCCAACAACAATTCCGTGGTTTGTTTTTGTTGAAATGGAAGATAAGGTACCGTTATCTCCGGTAAAAATGACGATTGTATTATCAAAGAGTTCCAGTTCTTTGAGTTTCTCCACTACTTTTCCAACCATTTTATCAGCATAGGCCACCATATCTTTAAAATAGGCTGTATCATTTTTATACCTCATGTCGGGATGAATCCAATCTTTGGAATCTGGTGTTGGCACAAACGGATCGTGCACAAGTACCATTGGATAGTAAATAAAGAAAGGCTCATCTTTCTTGCGTTCAATAAAATCAAGCACAAAATCGTTAAAAATATCAGGCCCGTAAGCATCTTCTGGTAAGTCAAGTAAAGTTCCGTTCTTATCGATTTTGGGGTTGGCATATCTTTCGCCCGCCTGACGATTTAATGTAAACTGCCACAAACAAAATTCATCGAATCCGAGTTTGTTAGGCTTATCTTTATCGTCCCAATCTTTAATAACATCCTTATTTTCCAGTCCGTTTAATTGCCATTTTCCACTTATACAGGTTGCATAGCCTGCCCTTCTCATAATATTTCCAAAGGTGTCGTGATTGTTATCGATATAAGCAAAATGCTTGTAGTTTCGGAAATTGCGTAAGCCCGTCATTAGCTTTAAACGTGTAGGAGAGCACAATGGATTAGCCACACAATTTTCAAACTGAATTCCGTTTGATGCAAGATTATCAATTTGTGGTGTTTTATAGGAGAGCGAACCATACAAACCAACACATTCGTACCCCATGTCATCGGCCAGGATAAAAACAATATTTGGCTTATCTTTTGCTCCTGCATTCAGAAATATTAATGATGCGATTACAAATATCAATACCTGTTTCATTTTAATTATTGATCGCATAACTTTCGTTGTTTTTATTCTAATTCAATTTCAATTCACTATTTCTTTTAGCGTTATTACTTATCGACAAAAGCTGCTTCTCTTACATTTTCGCCCTTTTGTTTTGTAAGTGCATCACCAAGATCCAGACGTGCTTCATCTGCAATTTCTAATAGTTTTTTCACCATCTCCGGATATTGATCTTGCAAATCATAATCCTCGCTGGGATCTTGCGCCGTGTTATACAGAGCCATTGGAAATGAAACCATACCATACTCTCCGGGGTAACCATCTTTCCCTTGTGGTTTTTCGTAGTATGAAAGGCCATTATGTGGTAAAACAAGTTTCCAGTTTTTATATCGGACTGCCTCCAGGTTTGCCATGCCAAATCCCCAATAGTAGTAGAATTCCTCACGTTTACCTTGTTCCTGCTTATCCAGAAGTAAGGGTAAAAAGTTAATCCCGTCTATCTTCTTCTCGGGGAGTTGGGCTCCGGTAATGTCGCACAGCGTAGGCAAAATATCGATATTGCTTACCAGCTGACTATTTACAGTTCCTCCCTCAATTTTACCGGGCCATTTTATAATACATGGGACTCTGTTTCCGCCATCAAACGTTGTATTTTTGCCTTCACGAAATCCGCCTGTAGAACCAGCATGATTACCAAAATTCTTCCACGGACCATTATCACTGGTCATTATAACAATCGTATTATCATCTATTCCGTTAGCTTTTAGCGCTTTTTCTATTTCACCAACCGACCAATCAAGTTCAGTAATTACATCACCAAATAAGCCAAGTTCGCTACTTCCTTTATGCAAATCGGAAACAGCAATTGGAACATGCGGCATGGGATGTGCAAGATAAAGGAAGAATGGATTTTCTTTACCGGCATTGGTATTTATTATCTCCAGGGCTCTTTCTGTAAAAATTGTAGTTAATTTGGCCTGATCATTCAAATCAGCTATCGTATCTACAGGCTCATTCCCTTCAATCAGTTTTAATGGAGGCCAATTCCCTTTTTTGTTGCTTGGATCAGTTATCGGTTTTCCATCATAGTCAACCGGCCATATGTCATTTGAATACGGGATACCATAAAAGCTATCAAAACCATAGCTTAATGGGAAATAAGGAGCTTCATTTCCCAGATGCCACTTTCCTAACATTGCAGTTGTGTAACCAACTCCTTTTAAGACAGATTCAATTGTTTCTTCTTCTGGATTTAATGCAATCTTACTGCTTGGTAATAAGGCTCCATTTATTCCAACACGACAAGAGTAACATCCGGTTAACAAAGAGGCTCTCGAGGCAGAACAAACTGCACTTCCTGCCATAAAATTGGTAAATCGCATTCCTTCTTGTGAAAGTTTGTTGATATTCGGAGTTCGGATTCCAGTCATTCCATAGGGCTCCGTATCGCCATACCCCATATCATCAAAATTGATTAGTATAATATTGGGATTGCTTGTCTTATTCTCAATATTGCTACATCCAACTAAGATGTATAGAAAAAATAGAAGTGATGATATTTTCATAGTCTTAAGCTATTTTTTGTTAGGATTAATAATTGTTACACCTATGGGAGGTATTGAAGTTTCCATAAGTCGTTTGGAGAGTTGCTTGTCCAACTCTTCAATTATATCCGTAAATCGGGGATCTTTAGGCAGGTTATGCATTTCACCCTGATCATTCTGATACTTATTGAACATATTTAATTTTAACACAGTTTTCGAAACTAATGTCAGAAATACAGGTCAATGGTTTCCTCTGTTTTACTTTTTAGTGTTCTTAATTACTAAAGTCCCTATGCAAGATCTCAGCTAATTCATCAACAATTTTCTTGTATTTCGGATCGTTAGCCAGGTTATTAAACTCTTTTGGATCATTTTCATAATCATACAATTCTACTCCTAAACGACCTTCATCCCATTCTGTGTAACGATATTGTTTCACCCGAATTGTTCGTCCAAATATTGTAGGATTTTCAGATGCGAGATTAGGATTAAAACTATATTTTGACTGACCTTCCTGTGCTCTGGGATTCGCTGTTCTGGCCTGAATAGTAAAAGCCGGATGATCCCACTCTGCCTCAGGATTTTTTAGAAGTGGCACCAAACTGTGGCCCACCAAATCTTTTGGAGGCTCTAAACCGGCAAGTTCTGCCAGTGTTGGGTAAAGATCCACTAGTTGTACAATAGCTTCTGTTCTTGTTCCTGAGGTCACTCCGGGGACAGAAATCAATAAAGGCTGATTGGAGCCCTTTTCAAATAAAGTCTGTTTTTGCCACTGTCCGTGTTCTCCCAACTGATAGCCATGGTCACTCCAAAAAACAATGATGGTATTATCCAGCAAATCAAACTCTTCCAGTCCATCAAGCAATTTTCCAACCTGCGCATCAATAAACGAAATTGAAGCATAGTAAGCCTGAATTGCTTTCTTTTGCTGTTCCTCTGTCGATCCGGCATTTGGCGGCCAAATCCATGCTGCAGCGTGTGGTTTATTCTCCCAATCGTTTTCAGGATTTTCATGCAATTTAATATCCTCCAGCGGGTACATATCGAAATATTTCTTTGGCGCCATATACGGAATATGAGGACGATAAAATCCAAGTGCCAAAAAGAATGGCTCAGGACTTACACGACCGGCACCATAACTACCATACGCACTTATCATCTGATTTCCTGTTCGTTGACGTAAAATACTTAAAGCCACGTTCGCCGAAATGGCATCGGTTACCTCATCATCGTTACAATCCATTGCCAGGTAAGTTCCCAACATTACGGCATCGCCGCCCTGGAGTTTATACTCATCGGTTTTATCTTTTCCAATCGGGTTATAGGTTGTTGTCCACGAAGCAGGATCATCGTGCCCTGCATGACCAATATCGCTGGGAACCCCCTGGTGAAATATTTTACCAATACGACAAGTAAAATAGCCATTATTCTTGAATAACTGTGCCATAGTTACGGCATCGGGCAACTTCTCGCGAAACCTGGGTCCAAGATCAAAGACACCGGTTTTATCAGGGTAGTAACCGGTCATTAACGATGCACGGCTGGGGCCACATAACGGCGCCTGGCAATAAGCATTTTGAAACACTACTCCCCTTTCGGCTAATCGGTCGAAATTTGGAGTATATACATCAGGATTACCAAATGTATTGAGGTCATTACTCATATCATCGGTGGCAATGAACAGCACGTTCATTGATTTGTCTTGTGCTTGCAGCATTAGGTTCGCCCCAATCAACAGCACAAATAGCATGGCATATATCTTCATTGTATCTAATTTTGTTTTGGTCTCATACTGGCAGGAAGTTTCGACAAGTCAAACTTGAAACGGTAATCCAAAAATGAGATCCCCTCAAGCTCCGTTCCGTCTGTTACCTCATCCCACCACTGCAAACATGCGGCTTTCATTTTTTCTGTTTTTTCAGGATAATCGCTGGTTAGATTATGTTGTTCTTTTGGGTCGATGAGCATATTAAACAATTCAACTGTTGGCTCCGGTCCATTTTCCTGCGGCAAGAAACTGTAATCTTTTTTCCAAACCAATTTCCAATCGCCACTACGCATTGCGATTGAATTCAGGTTTGCCCAAAATACATCACGTTCCGGCATTGGTTCATTATTGATCAATGTTGGCAATAACGATGTTCCGTCAATTTTCTTATCATTTTCAATACCACAAAATTCGAGAATTGTTGGCATAAAATCCATTGTCAACATCAGTTCATCCGTTCTATGATGTTTGAATTTTTCAGGATAGTAAAAAATCGCAGGAACCCGTGTGCCCCCTTCATAAACTGTTGCTTTCGAGCCATTAAAAAATCCATTCGCTCCGGGATATTTATCAGCTGCCACTTGTAAAGCACCATTATCGGATGTAAAAATAATCAGGGTATTTTCCATAATGCCCTGGCGTTCCAACTCATCGATCAGCATCCCAACTCCTTCGTCCAGTATTTTTATCATTTCACGATATCTGCGCTGATATTCGGGAACCTCCATTGCTGCACCATTGTCGTACATATATTCGTCTTCAGTACGGATAGGCTCATCATTACGTCCTTGAATTGGGGTATGAATAGCAGCATGTGGGACATACAGAAAAAACGGTTTTCCTTCACTCTCTTTCACAAAATCAACGGCATACTTATTAATTAAGTCGGTTGCATAACCGGGTTCGTTAGCTTTCTCTTTGTTATGCCACCAGTCTACTTCGGGAGTAGTGTTGTAGTGTGAGATAAAATCGACATTACCTTTTAAGAATCCACGAAACTCATCAAATCCGTGATTGGTTGGATTGTATTTCATGTCCATTCCCATATGCCATTTTCCAAAAACTGCTGTCCGGTATCCTGCCTCCTGCAGCTTTTTTGCAAATGAAGGATGCGTTACAGGATCAAGTCCCTCATCTCCACCGGTTTCAGAATAAATATGATTTAATCCGACACGTTGCTGATACGCCCCCGTCATTATTGAAACCCGTGTTGGCGAACAAACAGGAGCGTTGGTATGAAAGTTTGTACAAACAACTCCGTTAGCAGCCAGTTTATCCAAAGCCGGGGTTTCCAAGCCTATTCCTCCAAAGGAAGTAATTCCGGAGTAGCCCAAATCATCGGCCATTATCAGAATTACGTTTGGTTTTTGAGTAGGCTTTGTTTCCGATGCCAAAGTTGTTTCTCCAGCTATAAAGCCAATTAAAAGAAGGTGGAAAAAGAATAAAGTTTTCATTAAAGAATTTGATTTATTAGGTTATTTTTCAAGAATCAACAGATGACCAGCTATTATTCAACGAATTATGAAAGGAGTGAAGTACAACTCCCCTCCTTTCATAAATCCAAATTTCTAATACCCAGTATTATTTTCGTTAATATTACCATTAGCATCAATTTCTGATTGAGGAATCGGAAAAAGAAGATGTTTATCAGACGCACTAATTACTCCCCGAGCCTTAGCATTTGAAATAAAATTACCGTATCTAATCATGTCTTCCCGTTCTTTTCCTTCAAAGAAAAGTTCGTGAATTCTTTCATCCAAAATTGTTGCTCTAAGCGATTCTTTTGAATAATCAGCCAATGACAAACCAGCAATGCCTGCACGAGTTCTCACCTGGTTAATTAAATCTATACTTTCTTGAGTAGGTCCATTAATTTCATTTAACGCTTCTGCTCTCGACAACAAAATATCGGCATACCTTATCTCTGGAAGATCTATACCTGTTTGAGGAGAAAGCGCATTAGGATCTGTTCCATATTTGAGACACAAGGATTTATCTACTCCGTAACCTGGCCTTGTAGGATTTCCGGGATCGAGACTTACATAACTTGTTACAAAAGCATCCAATCGGGTATCTCCTTCTTCAAATGAATCCAGAAATGCATCGTACCAAAAGGTTCGGGTAGCAAAAACCGATTCGCCAGGAGGTAGTGGATAATCTTTGGGAAGATTTAAAGCTGCAAGAAACTCGGCATGGTTAACAGATTCGGCAGTGTGAACCCAAATCAATTCGCTATTCCCTTCATTAGCTACACCAAAAACATCCATGTAATTCGTTTGTAACTGATATTTATTTAAATCAATAATTGATTTTGCAGCATCAGCACTCTTCTGCCATTGTTTGGTGTTTAAATAATATTTACACAAAAAACCCAGTACTGCTCCTTTTGTTAATCTCCCGTATTGCACGGGTTCTGTAGGAAGCCCTGATACTGCTTCTGAAAGGTCTGTTTCAATCCTATTGGTCATATCAGCCTCTGAAGCCCTTGGAAGTTCCAATTCGGAAGTATAAGTAGTTGTAAAAATAGGAGTCGTTCCATAATGGTTGTATAATATAGCATAGGCCTGCCCACGTACTCCCTTAGCTTCGGCCGTAACAAGCTTTACAAATTCATCTGAATAATCTCCGCCATCACTCAGTTTGTCGAGTACCAGATTAGCATTTCTAATAATGGCAAATAATTCATCCCATTTTGCCCGACAATGACCATTATTCGCATCCCAGGTAAAATTTTTAAACGGAGCGGCTGTTGCGGCTTCCCATGATCCTCCAACTCCGTAAGCACTACCTGTCATATAGGCACTGACGAAAAAATCACGAGGATAATTTAATGCTACTGTGTGAAAACTACTGTACATTGAGTATACGAGCGTATTTAAACCATCTTCAGTTTTAAGAAACTGGTCGGATAGTTCAGAGTATACTTCTTCTTCCAATGTTTCAGTGCAACTGTATGGAACAGTAAGCACCAGAAATAATATGATTGATATTAATATTTTATTCTTCATGTTGCCTAGTTTTTAAAATTGAACATTTACACCTAACATCCAGGTTCTCGCCAACGGATATGAACTGTAGTCTATTTTTACATTGTTCTGTCCAAAAGCATTTGCCTCAGGGTCGTAACCCGTGTAATCTGTAATTGTAAAAAGATTTTGACCTGACACATAGACCTTCGCCGAAGAGATACCTTTGAGCTTAACGGGAATATTATACCCCAGCTGTACACTTTTCAGACGAATATAAGAGGCATCTTCGATAACCAGATTATTGACTTTACTACTTGCACCGTATGAACTTGGATTAATTCCAGATGGCCATTTGGCATCTGTATTTTGAGTAGTCCAGCGGTCTACCACCTGGTTTGTTAATTTATTTCTTGTGGCATTACCAGGATACATACTCTCCATTGCCATACCATTCAACAAGTCTGCTCCGTATTGGCCTTGAATAAAAATGTCTAAATCAAAATTACCAAACGTAAAATCATTTCGTAAACCATATGTAAAATCAGGATAAGGATCACCCAAAATAACCTCGTCAGCAGTTGATATTTGTCCATCATCATTTACATCATCAAACACCGGGAATCCAGGTTGTGCTGTAGGTTGTGCTGAAGCATCAATTTCTGTCTGATTCTGGAAAATACCAGTAATTCGATATCCATAATATGAACCTAGAGGCTTGCCTGGTTGAATTATAGCTGTATTTCCTCCATTCACCTGAATATTACCGGTTTGAATTGATTCCAGATCTCCTAGTGAAAGTACTTCGTTCTTAATTACTGAAAAATTTAGTGTGGTATTCCAGGTAAAGTTATCCTTAATGATGTTTCGAGAATTGATCATAAATTCGAAACCACCATTTTTCATTGAACCAACGTTTTTCATAATCGAACTATATCCTGAAGAAGTTGGTAACGGAAGATTCAAAAGCATATCGGTAGTCTTCTTATAAAAGTAATCTAATGAGCCTGTAATTCTTCCTCTAAAAAAACCATAATCGATACCAATGTTAGTCTGCGCAGTTGTTTCCCACTTCAAATCAGGATTTGCAATACGGGAAGGAACAGTACCTACATAAGTATTTCCATCTAATATGGCTGTTCCTCCAGCCTGATAGGTACTTAAGGAGGCATAATTTCCAATTTCCTGGTTACCTGTTACTCCCCAACTGGCGCGTAATTTTAACTCACTAAACACCTCGGGGATAAAATCTTCTTCGGCAAGTTTCCACCCCAATGCAAACGAAGGGAAATAACCATATTTGTTATTGGCACCAAAACGCGACGAACCATCAGCCCTTATAGAAGCTGTTAACAGGAAGTTATACACTGAGTAATTGATACGTCCCAGGTATGATAGAAGCGTATTACTTTCTTTATGACTTGAAACACTAGCATTACTTGGGTCACCCAATCCTAAATTATTTGTCATTAAATCGTCGGAGGGAAAATTACTTGTCCCAGCAGAGAAACTTTTCAAAATAAAATCCTGGTATGTAACTCCTCCCAATACATTTATATATTGATTTTCGTTAATGGTTTTATTATAATTCATGGTATACTCTACCAATACATTTGAACGGCTTAAACTTGCAACGTCAGCGTAACCTTTGGCCGCTACACCACGAATAGTTTTTGTTGAGTTATACAAATCACGGCGCATGTTCTGGTTGTCGAAACCAACGTTCAGTTTGGCGCTTAAATCATCAACAATAGTGTATTCCATTGTAGTATTACCAAACATTCTGTTTGTTTCGCTTTTACTCGAAATACCATAAATAACACTCATTGGATTATTAATGGTAAGCTCGCTCGAACGGAAGAAGGTACCATCTTCGTTATATACAGGTAATGTTGGATCATACCAAATCGCATCATAAACTGCCCCGGCCGATTCGTTGGTTTGAACACCTCCGATGTAGTTGTCGCTGTTTTCACTACTGTTATTTAGGTTTAGTCCAAATTTTAATTTTTCACCTATTTCTTGCTCAAGATTAATGCGGGCAATATATCTCTTCACTCCAGTTTCTTTTACTACACCTTCCTGGTTAAAATAATTCAGAGAAACATAAAATTTTGTTTTCTCTATACCTCCCGACATGGAAAGATTATGACTTTGAATAGGTGCAATTTGATAAATTTGGTCTTGCCAATCAGTTCCGGCTCCAATTGCAGAAATATCTGAAGCTGAAAACCTCGGATCAAGCCCCTGTTCTTCATTCATTTCATTAAATGTATTAATGTACTCTGAAGCTGACAGAACATCTATTTTCTTTGCGATTGATTGTAATCCGCCGTATGCATCGTAACTAAATTTAATCCCATGTGTACCTTTTTTGGTGGTAATAAGAACAACACCATTTGCTCCACGAGAACCATAAATCGCAGTAGCTGAAGCATCTTTCAAAATCTCAATTGACTGAATATCATTTGGATTCAATGCATTCAAAGGATTCTTTGCATTTAAGTTTGCCCCAACTTCTGCCACGGCGGAAGTGCCGGATCCGGTTATTCCTTCGCTATTATCGATAGGTAACCCATCAATAACATATAAAGGTTCGTTACCTGCATTAACCGAACTTGCACCACGAATACGAATAGAAAGCCCTCCTCCTGGTTCGTTAGAGGCTTGTGTTACCTGAACTCCGGCAATACGTCCTTGCATCGCCTGATCGACCGATGAAATGGCCCCATGGTTTAAGTCTTCTCTTTTTACCGAAGCTACCGAACCGGTTAAGTCACTCTTTTTAACTGTACCGTAACCAATGGCCACAACTTCTTCCAAACCAATCGTTTCTTCTATCATTGTGATATCTATTGTGGTTTGACCGTTAACGGCAACTTCCTGAGCTTTCATTCCAACAAATGAGTATTGCAAAATGGCATCGCCCGGCACATTCGGGATTGAGTATTTTCCATCAAAATCGGTAATGGTACCTTGTGTAGTTCCTTTTATAACTACAGACACACCAGGCAGCGGCTCGCCACCCGTATCTTTTACAGCACCGCTTACAGTGAGCTGTTGGTCTCCACTCTCAGTTACCTCGTTGGTTCGTAAGGCGATTTGCCGGTTATTTATTTTATAATCAACATTCGCCCCCTCGAAAAGCTCATCGAGAATTTCGTTAATTACTTTACCTTCTACCATGATACTTACCTTACGATTAACATCAACCTTACTTGCTTCGTACATAAAGTAGAATTCAGATTGACTTTCGATGTTGGTTAGTACATCTTTAACTGTGACGTCCTTTAGATCTATATTTAGTTTGGTTGTTTGAGAATAAGTATTAATTGCGAAGGCGTTATACGCGAAAACGAGTAAGATAAATACTGATGTTTTCATAATCCTGAATAATTTGGATTTCCATAATATAATCAATACGGAAACCGCAGATAAACGTTTCTTTTTCATAAATTTGTTTTGTTTTGGATTTAGTATTCAAAATTTACATTACCTCAGGGTCGCAAACGTTGAGGTATAAGAGACAAGGGGATGTTGGTAGCATCTCCTTTTTTTCATAAGTTAGTTCAGCTTTATTAGTTCATAGGCAAAAAAGTTTTTAGTTTAACGATACAATTACTTTTGAAATTATTTTTGGATTTTTGCTGTAGATGATCTTGTATTTTATTCCACACGAGAATTGAATTAACTCGAAAATATCCTCGATACTCTCATCCATGATTGTGGCATTAAATACAAATTCGTTTATGTTGCTGTCTGTAATTTCAATATCAATATCATACCAACGTTCTAACTTCTTCAACACAATATTCATCGGGTCATCTTCGAAAATAAGTAGCCCTTCTTTCCACGCCGTGTATTTATAGGATCTTACCTTACTTATTCGCAACTCGTTGTTATCCGCATCGAAACTCGCTTTTTCTCCGGGTTCCAATATTACATTTTCAAATCTTCCTGTATTATGCAACAATTCAACGCTTCCCTCTTCTAAAACAACATCGAAGGTATTATTAAATGAGTTTGTATTAACATCAAAAGAAGTTCCGTATACCTTTACTTTTACCGATTCACTGGAAACCTCAAAAGGATGAGTTGTGCTTTTTGTTACCTCAAAATAAGCTTCGCCATCTAAATCTACCGTCCGGTTGCTGGCAAAAAAATTACTTGAATATGTAAGCGATGTAGCTGAATTTAAATGAACTATCGAACTATCAGGCAGAATAACGGTAGAAGATTCTCCTCTTTGGGTTTGTATGGTGGTTAGATAGGTTTGAGGAATAATTTCATCACTCGAAGAATCCAGAAAATTAGCGGTTACTCCTCCAATACTCAGCAAGATAAATAGAATTGCTACTGCCTTCCAGCGTAATAAAATTTTACGCTGACGTTTGTTCTTTATGATTTGAACTAATATTTTCCATGAACTTTTGGCGTCATAAATATCCAGTTCTTCAAGCTCAGCTGTTAGTTGCTCTTCATCATGTATTTCATTGTATAACTCTTCATTCCGAACATCTTCAATCAACCATTCTTCAATTCTCTTCTTCTCTTCGGCAGAAGCATCCTTCATGAGAACCTTTCCCAGTGACCTTCCGGTTTGTATTGATTTGTTTGTATTTCTTGTCATCGTATGTCTTGTCGATTTTGTCTTTATGTATAAAACGACAAGAATTGACTTTGGGACTACAAAAAATTAACAAAAAATTAAAATAAAACACACCACACTAGAATACAGACACTTGAAGGGTATTTCTTAAAATTACTGTTGAAATATAAAAAACAGAAAACGTTTAACTTTTTGGCGAAGAAATTTATACGCACGTTGTTTGTGGGTTTTTACAGTATTTAGTTTAATTCCCAATTTTTCAGCAATCTCTTTATTCGACTTATCATTTAGAGCCATAAGAATAACTTTTTTTTCCATTGTGGAAAGCTTTCCGATCTGCTCATGTACATAATGGTAAACTTCTTGCTTCAACACATTATCCAAAAAATATTCTTTCGAATCAACAATTCTTTTTTGGAATTCGACAAATTTACTCTTAACCTTCTCATGTTTTATTATATCTAAGCAAGAATTACGAATGGAGGTGTAAAAGAAGGTTTTAACTGATTCTATACAGGAAAACTCATTATCCAGCTCCCAAAACGAAATAAAACATTCCTGAACGATATCTTCAACTTCGTATT
The DNA here is from genome assembly GCF_963677155.1 of uncultured Draconibacterium sp. Lineage (NCBI taxonomy): Bacteria > Pseudomonadati > Bacteroidota > Bacteroidia > Marinilabiliales > Prolixibacteraceae > Draconibacterium > uncultured Draconibacterium sp. The sequence goes on from NZ_OY781884.1 coordinate 151,382, forward strand.
TATTGGAAAGGAACCTGGAAGCAAATGAACAAAACGATGGATAATTTTGATAATAGAAATCACGAAGAAGCATATCTTCCCCATTCTTAAGTTTAATTTTGAAGTTAGTCTCGTTAATGATCATGTCTTCATTTTTCCTGAAGCATTCCAAATATACTAAGTTTTGTTAAAGAACAAATAATGAACTGCCTCGCAGCAGAACTGACGAGGAATCCAATTTCGTTAAAGACTTTTTATTGTTTTGTTCGCTTCCCCTGAGGCAAAGCCATAGGGGAATGCGCTCACCGGAATTCAAATATCGCTGTTCAGTTAACTCGTCTTAACGTTATAATTCTGCTCCAAATTCCGACGAGATTAAATATGAGTAACCTCGGGTAAAACCCGAAGGTTATATGTAAGTAAATAAAAGGCGCAATCAATAAGCTGTTCAACGCACAATCCTTTTATGCGCCTGGTAATCTCTCTATTTTCACGAAATGCTGTCGACAGGCCTCACTTTCATTCCTGTTGGTGGCTCCCGGGACTCATAAACGTTCCTGTGATATTCTAATTTACTCTGGTTTAACCCCTTGCTCCAAATACAACTAAGCAGTTTTACGCTCCCTCCTTTGGTTTGCATCGTATTTATTTTTACTTTTATTCGACCTTTTCACCCGGCGACACAGAAGAAGATTCAGCAAAGCAGAGCCGCCCCAGAAAAATTTAATTATCCGTTTAGAAGTGTTTACAGACATTTACAGACGAATAGCTAACTGATAAACAATTATTAAAATGAGTTGCATCAACTGATGTTATAAGCGATGTAACAACAATGATGATACACAGTAGTTAGCGTTCATGTTAAACAACAACAAAAGACTAAGAACACCTACTCGAAATGGATGAAGAAAGAAAAAAACGGTTAGATAAAATATTTCAAAATATGAGAGCAAATATGTCTAAAATAGATTTGCTTAGCATGTATAGTCACGAAATATTTGAAAAATTTCCATGGAGTCTGCCAAATAATTCACTTTCTGACTTTAAGAATGATCTACTAATTTTAAACAAGGTAAAATCAAAACTGACAACAAATGAATTCAATTTGCTGAGTGAGAAAAACTATGTAAAACTTGGCATGTCTAAAAAGTTTTATCGATTTGTACACAATCTAAGTGTTGTTCATGCAGGAGAAATAGATATTGGATCTATAGACTTTCAACAAGTGCTATATAGTCAGGAATTAATTTCATTATACTCATATTTAGAAGGTTACTTTCAAGACTTGCAAAGGATATTATATGAACAAGACAAAACGCTCCTTTCCAACAAAGACAAACAAGTACTATTAAATACAATATTGGAAGTTGACGATTATGAGCAATTAATAAAAATCATAATTGACAAAAAGCTAACCAAATCTGGTTATGAAAAGATTTCCTCAATTATTGAGAAATGGAAAAAGGAACCTTTCAAAATAATTCTTAAACTAAAAAAAGCTGAGCTTCAAAAATTAGATAAGTTCACCTTAATTAGAAACATAATCATACATAATAATTCCAGAGTTGACGACAGTCTAATAAACTACTTAAATAGTAAAAAATATAAAGTAGGACAAGAATATAAGTTAAACTCTGAAATTATGAAGGAATTTAGAGATTTAGTATTTGAAATTGTTTTCTCTGCTTACACTGAAATATGTTTAAAATATCCAAAAATAATAGTAGTAAATGAATAAACACGAAACGCTAACACGTGGGCAAGGCAAATGCAGAACTAAAAGTCCACAAATAATCAATTAAAACCAAAAATTAATTTATATGAAAACATTATGCTTATTCATATTATTTGCATTCATATTGTTACCTGCATTTTCTCAAGAAATATCAGATCTTAAACTTTTGGAGACGTGGTCATACAGTGTTGACTGGGGAAATAATAATATCCGAGTTAAAGGAGGAAAAATAAAAAACAATGATGAAGCCGGTAGTAGTGGTACAATTAAAATTATAATATTCTTGACAACAACTAAATATGATCTAGAATCATCTCCGAATGGATATATATTCGCCGAATATAAATTTAAGCCGTTGGATGCTGGACATCAATATTATAATATTAATAAAACTCTATCAATCAGAAACAAACCTCAAAACGGAGGAAATTATTATGTGACGATAATGCTTCTTGAATATAGCAATGAGGGATATGTTATAATAGATTACCTTAATTTTAAAGGTTATATAACAGTGCCAAATACTTATAACGATGCATGGATGTATCCTTATATAACAGTGCCAAATACTTATAACGATGCATGGATGTATCCTTATATAACAGTGCCAAATACTTATAACGATGCATGGATGTATCCTTATATAACAGTGCCAAATACTTATAACGATGCATGGATGTATCAACAACTGAACTCCAGTAATGAGTTTCAAAATCCCCAACCATCCAAACGAAAATGTGGAGGATGTTGGGGAACTGGACGTTGTTCGGTATGTAAAGGAACTGGGACATATACTGGTTATGGTAGCTCAAGTACATGTTCGGGATGTAACGGAACAGGAAAATGTGGTATTTGTAATGGAGCAGGATATTTTGACAATTAATCAAAACATAGATTATATCTTTCAATTTTTAATTAATTTCAACAATATTTGAAACCTGACAAAAATAAAGCCCAGCCCATAACAAATTGCAAATTACATTGCGGGGTTAGTGGTGTGTGCTGTCTCAGTTCCTTTATTGACCGTCATGTCCTCGCGGACAGGAACGCTCTCCGAAATCCGCCCCGACTACTGACAAGTAACCGTTGGGCATAATTTTAATCACTGAAGAATTGATAACCTTTCTAACTATAGAAGGGATCAATTCCTGAAATAATTTAAAATGTATATAATTCAGACTATCATATAATAAATTGACACAAACTAAAAATAGCAATATTTAGTTAGAGACAGAATTCTATTAAAAATCAGTAAAACACAAACACTTATCCATTGACGGATAGTTTAGACCCAAAATTATGAGAATCTACATAGAATATTAATCATAAAGGCACATAAAAACAAGATTAATAAGTGAAGCTAAACATTAAATAGATAATTATGGGATTAGTCAGAATATCAATTATCGAAGAAATAAGTAAAAGTCGATTTATTTTAAAATGTGCTCGATGTAGTGGAACTGGGCGAGGTTATAATAGTTATGGAAAAAGATCAACACAACCTTGTAAAGTTTGCAATGGAAAAGGAATGGTGTTAGTTGAAATTGACGGAAGTTTACCTTTTGTCGTTTGTGCTCGATGCGATGGATCAGGAAGAGGTTATAATAGTTATGGAGAAAGATCGACAGAACCATGCCATGTTTGTAAAGGAATTGGTGCTCAACCTATATCTGGAGGGATGAACATCGTAAAATAAAATTATTATTGATAATTTGAAGAATTAATAAGCGTTGAAAAAACTATGCATAACAAATTGCAAATTACATTGCGGGGTTAGTGGTGTGTGCTGTCTCAGTTCCTTTCTTGACCGTCATGTCCTCGCGGACAGGAACGCTCTCCGAAATCCCGCCCGACAACATACACCAACCGTTAACGCTAATAAAACTTAATTAAGATAAAAACCATGAAAACCTATCTAAGATTCATTTTTCTTCTGACAATTACACTCACAATTAAAAGTTCGTTCGGACAAGTAAGCCTTTCAACATATTCGTTTCAGGCTATTGGTATAAGTACCGACAATGACAAAAAAATAAGTGGTGAATTGAAAGCTTTTCTAAACAGAGATTCTGAGGATATAATACTTGAACCGACCATCATGTATAATTTTAAACAACATGACTATCACCAACTTTCAATTGGACTTGGTTTTAGCGCATGCCCGTTTAGAGAAATTGATGGAGCAAATGGATTAACAATTCCACTTCAACTAGAAATTAGTCCGATTGAGAATGTAAAAAACTTCTCTGTCTTGATGGAATTAACTCCTCAAATAGGTGATAGTTTTTCATCTGACATTCGGACACTTTGGGGAATACGATATAGATTTAAATAAAAATACTAGCGTTAACACAGTAAATATTGCAAGGCGGAGTTCTGCAGTAAGCCAACTGCGGATTATCGTTTCGCAGTTCCATGTCCTTCGGACAGGAACGCGCTCCGAAATCCGCCCCGACAACTTACAATTCTCCGTTAACGTGCATGTGCCTTAACAAACATGCAGAAAAAAGATGTACATATATGAAAGATTAGATAGCATAAATGTAAACCTTTAAAACAACAACCATGAGTGAAATAAAATGCTTTGAGAATTACAAACGACTAAAAGAGATGCTAATAAAAGGAGAAAAAGGAAACGCAGATTACTTTTCAAAAAAATTAGGTATTAGTAATCGTACATTTTACCGATTGATAAAATACCTTAAAGATATTGAGCAACTAAAGATTAAATTAAATACAGTTACAAATTGCTATTATTTAGATTTAACATAAATTACACACTGACATCATATGTCAGAACCGAAGATTATTTTTACGCTATTAATAAACTTTAAATTTTAACAGCTATGAAAACAAAATCTTCCAAATTTGCATTTAAAACTATCGCATTATGTGCCATCTTTGTTATGACAATAATTTCATGTTCTAAAGATGATATGTCATCGACAGAATTAAATAGAGAATTAGCAGAGCAGATATCTTCTGATGAATTATTTATTGAAATTAGCAAGGAATCAAAAGATTTTATTGAAACTATAAAATCGAAAATCAAGGAGAAAAAACTCTATGGAAGTAATAAAATCGAATCAGAAGTATCAACGGAAGAGCTCAATAGTATTCTTGGGTTACCAGATGGTTATCTACAAAGCAATCACGAATCAATTTCACAAAAAAGCAAATTGCTTTTTGACAAACATAATCTTACCCAAAAGAGTGAGAATGATGTAGTTGAGATATTTGATGAATTATATGCACTTGAAAGTTCATTACATACGATTCCCAAAAGACTTAAATCTGGTTCTTGTGAAGAAGAATTTGCTCAACGATACAATGAAATACATGAAGGTTATGACAGTAATGTTTGGCGCTGTTTAGTTGCTGCTGCTTTCGGCGGCTCAACAACTCTTGTTATTTGTAATGCAATGAATGTCTATAATACGTATTATCAGATTGCAGTTGCAATTGATAATTACTATGAATGTATTAATCAATAATAGAAATGGAAAAAGCTAACATAAACATTATTCTACTGTTAATTGTTGTTTTTATAAGCATATTAGATGTATTAAAAAGTAGAGAGGTACTGGCACAGTCAAAAAAAATGTTCATTGCAGGAACACTTTCTTATATTTCGATTATTCTTTTCTTTATATGTTTCATTTTTTACCCATCTCTTACATTTTTATTGATATTAATTGCAATATTAGGTTCTCTACCAAGTATTTACTACTGGTATTATAGGACAACAAAAAACAAAAAAAGACAGGAAGCTTTTATATACATAGTATTAGTTTTGGCAGGAGTTGTATATTATCTGATTAACTAAACTAAAGAGTCAGAAAATCATACTTTATGCCAAGTAAGATATATGATTAAGCATAATTATGTCTGTAATTGATAACGGGGAGAAGTACTTCGGTTTCCATTTGTTTAACATTTTATTACTTGGAGGAGGTATTTTTATTACTTCCTCCAAGTTTGTTAATACCTACCTAAAACCAAAACTTCACTGGTTTCTGATTCTTTTAATTATAGCCACATTGGTAAACAATCTTGTCCAACTTTTAAAAAGAAATCACACTGAAATAAATATCATAAAACCTGCTTGGCTGACAGCATTTCTTGGATTAGTTTTTTCTTTTGCTATAAATTCTGGTTCTCTTTACAGTATTATGTTGGCTTCTATTTGTTTGCTAGCCTTTTGGGGATTTCCAAATAATTCAAAATTTCATCTACAAAATTCAAATCTGTTATTGATTATTTCTGTTTTAGGAGTTTTACAAGCAGCTTACGGTATCAGTCAGTATATTTTTTCAACAAATCAATATAACATAGGAATTAAAGGGAGTTTCGACAATCCTGCAGGTTTTGCAGCAACACTGTCGTTAATTTTTCCTTTTGCGTTATACCTTTCAATCAAAAATTCCAATTGGATTAAAAGATTAAGTATTATCAGTTGTCTCATTATTGTTATTTCAATTCTTTTATCAAAATCAAAGGCAGGAATTCTTGCAATTGCTTTAAGTTCTGTGGTATTGATTTATTTTGAAACAAGAGTTTTTGAATACTTTAAGAGCTAGGGGATAAAGCAAAAAGTATTAACTGTTTCAATTATATTTATCCTGCTTCTGTCAGGCTTATATTTTCTTAAAAAAGATTCGGTAAATGGTCGCCTGCTTATTTGGCAAATATCGTGGCAAATGGTAAAAGAAAAACCTTTAACAGATAACGGATTGGGGAGTTTAAAGCAGAGTATATGCCCTATCAGACTAATTATTTTGCCAGCAACGAAAACAACAAGTTTGAACTTTTAGCTGATAATGTAAAACACCCTTTAAATGAGTTTATCCTTGTACTGGTAGAATTTGGTTTCATTGGGCTAACAATTTTATTAGTTAGTTTTTCCTTTTGATAAGATTAGTTTTAAAATCTGAAAATTCATACAAGTTTTTGGTATTATCTGCTATAATAGTACTTTTCATGTTTATGTCCTTTTCTTATCCAAAACAATATGTACCTGTCTGGATAATTACTTTTTTTCATTCGCTTTAATCTTTCAAAATAATAGTACCATAAGAATAAATTCAAATTCTGTAGTTCCGATTTTCAGAATTATCACCGTAACAGTATTCTGCATTGCTTTTATATTTGCAATTCAAAATATCGGGAATGAATTGCAGTGGAAAAAAACTGCAACAAATTCGTTAAAAGGTTCTACTGAAGAAATGTTGCCGGAATACGAAAAGCTGTATTCAACACCGCTAAAACAAAACCCATTCTTCCTTTATAATTATGGGGCAGAACTAAATTATACAAAGAAATATGATAAAAGCATTGAAGTCCTAATTGAATGTGTCAACAAGTTTAATGACTACGACTTACAATTATTATTAGCCGATAACGATAACAGTATAAGAAGTTACTAAAAAGCTGAGGAAACTTTAAAACTTGCCTCAGATATGATACCGAACCGATTTTATCCGCGATACCAGTTGGTCAAATTTTACCAAGAAACAGGTCAACACGATAAAGCAATAAAACTTGCAAATAAAATATTGGTAAAGCCGATAAAAATACCATCAACGACAATTGGTGCAATAAAATATGAAAGGATTTTTAGAAGAAAACCAAGAAAATGAAAATTAAAAAACCACCTTCTAAGAAGGTGGACTTGATTAAGCCCCTATTAGGGGCCAAAGTTGGGCCGTTGTTGCTCTTCCAAACGTTCTTGTTCTTCTTGATATTTGACATATCTCTTGATTTTATCTTCCTCAAGTCCTATAGTGTCTGCACAATATCCTCGTGACCAAAAATGATTACCCCTATATGGTTGTGTTTTCAATTTTGGATAACTCTTGAATATTTTGATGGCTGTTTTTCCTTTTAATACCCCCAGCAATTGCGACAGTGATATCTTGGGAGGCATGCTAACAATTAGGTGAATATGGTCGCTTTGAATATTCATTTCCATCAATTCACAGGACTTCCATTCCAATAACATTGGAATATCTTTTTATAGCTGCTCCTTGATAATACCTTCAAGAATTCGATACCGATATTTGGGTGTCAAAACTATATGGTAAGTACACCTATAAATAACATGACTTAGTTTCTTGAAATTACTCATGTCTCCAAGTTAAGAATTTTTAATGCAAAGCGATTTAAACATGACCACCACCAAAGAAGGTGGTTTTAATGATTATAATAAACAAAGGAACCAACTCAAAGAACACAACCAAAATCGGAGATAATAACCTGATAATGGCAAACGCTCATATTGGTCATGATTGCGAAATCGGTAATAATTGTATCATTGGATTTGGCGTTGGCATGGCAGGAGAAGTTGTTGTTAATGACTATGCAAACATTAGCGGACTGACTGGAATCCATCAATTTACCACAATAGGAGAACATTGTATGGTAAGTGGTTTAAGCAAAATAGTAAAAGACATTCCTCCTTATATTATTGCTGCACGAGAACCTCTTTCATATTGGGGGATTAATGTTGTGGGTTTAAAAAGAAAAGGATTTGAACAAGCCAAACTGGACGAACTGAAAGAAATTTACCGGATAATTTTTCAACAAAGGCGAAATACAACTTATGCCATTGAATTTATCGAAAACAACTTCAAGCAGACTCTGGAAAGAGATAAAATCATTAGTTTTATAAAACATTCACCAAGAGGAATAATTAAAGGTTATATTGAATAAAAAAAATGTTAGTTGCTACCACGTGGTAGCTAATGCACAAAAAGCTTAGTGTAGATTTAGAATATGGATAGATTAATAGAAAATATAAAAGTATACATACCCCTTAACAATAATGAAATTCAGTTGCTTAAAAATGCTGTAGATAAAAAGATCTATCAGAAGAATGAGCTGATTTTCACTGAAGGAAAAATATCGGACGAAATCTATTTTGTTACAAAAGGATGTGTAAGATTGTTTTATAATGTTGATGGCAACGATAAAACAGCCTTCTTTTATACTGAGGGACAATTTATATGTGCCGGCGAAAGCTATACTTTTAACATTCCCGCAATTGAAAATTTTCAGGCTATTGAACAAACAGAGCTATTTGTCTTTGAAAAATCAAAAATTGAAAGCTTATTAAAAGAAGTTCCCAAATTTGAAGTACTTGCCCGAATAGCCACCGAAAATGAATTGATAACCTGCCAAAAGGTTATTGCCTCGTTTGTAACAAAATCGGCAGAAGAACGCTACATCGATTTATTAAATACAAACGGAGAACTATTCCATCGTGTACCCCAGCAGTATATCGCATCGTTTTTAGGTGTATCCCCTGAAACTTTAAGTAGAATTAAAACCCGCGTATTCAACAAAAAAAGTTCTTGACGATCGTCAAGAGAAAGTGAATAGGTAAGCACTAATTTTGTAATAAAAAAATATGGACGCAAAGAAAGTATTAGTAGCAGGAGCAACCGGATATTTAGGACAATATTTGGTAAAAGAACTTAAAAGCAGAGGTTATTGGGTAAGGGTGTTAATTCGGAAAGAAGCTCAAAAAGATAAATTCGAAAATGTTGACGATTTCTTTATCGGTCAGATAACCGAACCAAATTCATTAAAGGGAATAACAACTGATATTGATTGGGTTTTCTCCTCCATCGGTATCACCCGTCAAAAGGATGGAATGACGTATATGGATGTTGATTATCAGGGAAATTCAAATTTATTGAAAGAGGCTTTGAAGGATAAGGTTGAAGCATTCCAGTACATTTCAGCAATAAATGGCGACAAGCTTAGACAGCTTAAAATATTTGAAGCCAAAGAGAAATTTGTAGATGAATTAAAAGGTTCCGGAATCAATTATTGTGTTTTGCGTCCAAATGGATTTTTCTCTGATATGAAAGATTTTCTTGATATGGCAAAAGCCGGCAGAGTATATTTGTTTGGAGATGGGAAATTCAAACTGAACCCCATTCATGGAGAAGATTTGGCAAAAGTTTGTGTTGAAAAAATGATTGCCGGAGTTAAGGAAGAAACCGTAGGCGGTATTGATGTTTTAAGTCAGAATGAAATCGCTGAATTAGCATTAAAAGCATGGCAAAAACCAATAAAAATCAGTCATCTTCCCGATTGGATAAGGAAATTTACCATTTGGATTTTAAGAACATTTACCTCTTCAAAAACATATGGGCCTATTGAGTTCTTTTTAACGGCAATGGCATTTGATAATATTGCCAATCAATACGGAACAAATCATCTTGAAGACTTTTATAAATCGGAGGTAGAAAGAATGAAGAAAAAATAGGCACTGGCTACTTACAAAATAAATCAAAACTCCTGTATTTGCTTAGTCGGGTTATCATGATCGGGGCTAAAGGAACGAAAGTCCCCTATTCACGAGGCTTTCAGGAGTAATTTACAGGAACAAAAAATCAGGGTACAGGCCTTCTACCCCAGGGAATACTCCTTTTACCCAAAGGAATCATAGATATTCCCTATAGGATTATCCCTATTACTTAGAGAATATCTATTATACCCAAGGGAATTATGCTTTTACCCAAGGGAACCATAGCTATTACCTATGGGATTGCTTCGATTACTTAGGGAATCTCTATGAAGGACAAGGGAATTGTCCTTCTTACCGAGGGAATAAGCTGCTCCCTCTGGAATTTGTGACCTTTCCTAAAATAGCTTGACAGATTATTACTTTCTTTACTGATAGGAGTAAATGATTTTTTCTCATTTACTGTTTTACAAAACTACTAAGTTTTTCTTTACTGTTCTTTCCTGCGTTTTCATTTTTTGTTTCTGCAAAGTCCGACATGATTTTGTGTATGCCCTAAAACTGGCGACAGGTAAATTTTATCCTCCTGTAGTTTCTTACAGTATTATTTTTTAATCCTGGTTTGCAGGAACACTCTGCAGGCTTTCCCCTGTTTCCGCATTCGCCTTATAATGCCGCTTTTTCCAGTGTTTTTTTAGTACTCCTGTATGCAAGTGTGCATCTGTTGGAAACATGAAGTCTACGCTGCGGTGAGGCCGTTTGTTGTTGTATTTGTACACCGCAACTTTTGTGGCTTCAAGCGCTTCCCGATAATCAGAAAATGTATGGTTTAAATCGTATTCGTCCTTTAAAATCCCATTAACCCTTTCGGCTATTGCATTTTCGTACGGATCGCCGTTTTCGGTCATCGAGATATTTATTTTCGAGCCCTTCAGAAAGTTCACATAGTCGTTACAACAGTATTGTATCCCCCGGTCAGAATGATGGATGAGACCTTGTTTCACTCCCTCGCCTGCAACTGCCATACGCAAGGCGTTTAATGCCCCTTCGCTGGTTAAATCGGGCCAGAGGCACCAGCCTACTATCTTCTTCGAATAGGCATCGGTTACCAGTGAAAGGTAAACAAAGCCTTTTTCGGTGCGGATATAGGTAATGTCGCTCACCCATAAGCGCCCTGAGCTGAGTAGTTCTATCTCCCGGATCAGGTTGGAATATTTACGGTAAAAATGGTTCGAATTCGTGGTTTTAGGTCCTCTTCTTTTACGTTTTACCAATAAACCGTGTTCGCGCAAAAGGTAGTAGAATTTGTCACGTCCATATTTAATATTATGGTCCTGTAACTGCGGCGCTATCAAATGATGGAGCTTCTCGGCCCCCATGCGAGGGTGATCCCCACGCAGCTCTTTTACCAATGTTAATATAAATACTTCCTGCATTTGAAGCCCCGACTGGCGCTTTTTGCTGTCGTACCAGGCCTGACGGCTAAACCCAAACAGTCCGCACAGTACCGCTTTGCTTGTTAGCGGGTACATGTGCGTTAGTACACCTACTGCTTGGGGCCAGACTTTTTTCTGATCTCGAGTTTGTAGTCGTTCTCGGCAATGTCGATCATGGTGTTCAGCGCAACGTTTTTCATTTGCGCCAGTTCCAGCTGCTTCTCCAGCTCTTTGATGCGTTTTTCCAAGGCCTTGTTATCTGCTCTTTCTTTTGAACTCATAGACTGCAAAGATAAGTGGATTTCGTCGGAATATTTGACTTGCCAGTGCTTGTACGTCTTATCAAATCGATGTGGTAAATTAAATTTTTCACGAGCTTCAGTCACACTCATCCGTCCGGAATCAAGTTCGGCTATTAACCAACGCCGAAAACTGGTCTCGTAATTACTGTAATCTACTTTTTTCTGATTAAAACCTTCCATATTATCCGAAAGGTTAGTGCTGATTTTTTTCATTTTTGCTTAACTTTTTTAGTCAAGCTATTTTAGTATAAGACATTGTTTTAGGTTCCTATTCTTTTGATAAGGCAACTTTAACTGCCGCAACTGTTTTTGGCGAATTACCTACAAAAATGTTTCCGTCGATTTCAAAAACCGGGCGTTTCAGGAACGTGTAGTCCGTTAGTAAAAGCTTTTTGTAATCAGCATCGGTTTTTACCGGGTTGGTTTCAAGGGCAGCTTTCAATTTCCGGGCACGTTTGTTTATCAGCGCTTCGTAGCTTTTTGTATGTGCGTACAGGCTTTCAACCTGCTCCTCGATAATTGGCTCGGTTTTAATATCCTGCTTTTCAAAACTATCATCAACGTTTACTTCTTTCATTATTCGTTTGCAAGTATCGCAGGTGGACAGGTAATATACTTTTCTTTTCATTCCAGTTCTCTTTTGTGCCCGAAAGATAATTATTTGCTGTTGTCTTTCCAGACAGGAAATCCTTTTTTCTATAGCTGAAATGAGCTTTAGCATTACATCTGATGCCAAATTTGGGTAATCCCAATCACATCAAGAAGTATTAAAAATGCCTTTTGCCCTATCGGGCCGATTTTACTTTTTGTCTTGAGACAATAAGTAAACAAAAAACTCAAGGCTGCGCCCGCTTCGCTCGGAAAAGCTACGCAATGCCAGCTAAAATTCATGAAACTCGTCGTACCTCCTCAAACAGCAGTAATTTTTTAACGCCGTCACTGCTTGTTTTCCGGCTCACCTGACGAGGCCAAGCTGCGATGTGGCTGACGCTGCAGCAGTTGAACGGCCTCTTTTGGTCTTTGCCCGAAGTTGAAATAAAGCCTTAATGAGAGCGGGAAGCTCCGAGGGATCGAGGAGATCACCCGTCCGAATTTAGGTTTTATAAAAACGTAGGGTGAAGATCAAAAGGAGCCTTGACTTTTTTGTATCGTTTTTGTGTCAAGACAAAAATGATAACCTCCGGCAGGAGATTTATGATGAAAAACTTAAACAACTTGAAAAGCGAAACCCTACTTCTCACAACCAACCACCAAAGGCAAATGTTTGCCGACCTTAGGCTCTTGTTTAAAGTTGGCATAAAACTGTATATTTTGGAATCCGGCTTTTTCCAGCAGTACTTTTAAGGCCTCACTTTTTAAAGCCAGCAATGGTGTTTCGTTCGATACGATGCGGTTTATGGCTTTAATTTCCAAATCGGTTTGAAACCCAATAAGATCAGAGTCATCAGTAAAATTATAACGACGGATAAACCGGATGTTTTCCGTGTCGATTACAGGCAATGCGTCAACCGGTTCGCTGCAAATGAAGTCGTAGTTCAACAGCTGCAACAATAATTTTCCGCCGGGTTTTAACACCGTATATGCACCTTCCAGCATTTGTGCCACAAGCTCCGTTGAGTTTAAATGCACCAGCGTATTTCCAAAACACAAAACAGCATCAAACTGCTGCGAGTTAAAATCCTGATTCAGTTCCAGCATATTCCCTTGTTGAAATGAAAGCCCCTTGTGTTTTTTATTGCTGACGGCCTGTTGTAACAAATCTTCATTCAGGTCGATTCCGGTAACTTCTGCCCCACCCCTTGCCAGTTGAAAAGCCAGTTCTCCGGAGGCACAACCAATATCCAGAATATGCTTCCCCGGCAACTCTCCAAGCTTGTTTTTTACAAACGTCAATTGCATGGGGTTAAACGGAAAAATTTCGGAATAATATTTTGAGATGGAGGTATAGAAAATATTTTGAGAATCGTGCATGTACAAATTTACAAATATTGCTCAACAATACTTTTTACTTCCTCGGCAGGTCGCACCCCCATCCCTCTCCATTTTAATTCGCCGTCTTTAAACAGCATCAGTGTTGGAATGCTCCGTATCTGGTATTTCGAGGCAATATTCGGGTTGCGGTCAACATCCACTTTAATGATCTTGATATTTTCTTTCAGCTCAGCTTTTACCTGCTTCAAAATGTCCGGCATTTGTTTGCAGGGGCCGCACCAATCGGCATAAAAGTCGACCAAAACCGGACGTTTACAATTGATAATATTTTTGAATTTAGCTATCATTCTGTTCTGCTCTTTTTTTGCGCTTTATAATAAAGTCGTTTATGGCATCGCCCAAAAGGTAGCCAATTGCAGCTCCCCACAAGGTACTCCAGTACCACACCGATTTTATCGGGCAGGTACCGCTTGAACATCCCACATATTTCCAGTAAAGGAAACCGCCTACAGCTCCAACGAGCAATAAAATCAGGGCCAACTGCTTTTGTTTTATAAACTTCATCTTTTTTACTTCTTACTTTGAAACAACAACAAACACATTTAGTTTTAAAATAAACATTGAAAAAAACGATTGTAAATAGATTTCACCGAAATCATAACTTTTAGGAAATGTGAAGCTCAACAAAAACGGCTATTTTTGACCGCTTTAGAAAAACATTATGTGGGCACTATTTGGATTGGCTTCGGCCTTATTTCTGGGCATTTACGACATTTTTAAAAAGCAATCGCTTAACAGTAACGCGGTAATGCCCGTTTTGTTTTTTTCTACTGTTGCCAGCAGTTTACTGTTTACCCCATTTATTGTTATCTCATTAAAATCGCCCGAATTATTGGCCAACACCGGTTTGTATGTACCACAACTTACCGCTGCAGAACATCTTCAGGTGTTGCTAAAATCGGCCATTGTGGTATCAAGCTGGGTGCTTGCCTTTTTTGCGCTAAAACACCTGCCCATTACCATTGTAGCGCCTATTCGTGCTACCGGTCCGCTATGGACGCTTATCGGGGCCCTCATCATTTTTCACGAGCGGCTGAATGTGTATCAGTGGATTGGAATTGCCATTACTTTGCTGTTTTTCTACCTTTTCTCCACCGCCGGAAAACTGGAAGGCATAAATTTCAAACGTAATAAGTGGATTTATTTTATTGTTGCAGGCACACTACTTGGCGCCTGTAGCGGATTATACGATAAGTTTATTTTGCAACGAATTGACCGCGTGGCCGTACAAGCCTGGTTTTCGGTTTATCAGGTAGTAATTCTACTGCCCTTTGTTTTGCTGAATGAGAAAGTACGAAAACGCAAAAACATCCGTTTCGAATGGCGCTGGACCATCCCGCTCATCGGACTGTTTCTGGTTATTGCCGATTACCTTTATTTTTATGCACTCAGCAACGAAGATGCTTTGATCTCGATAATTTCGGCATTGCGCCGCGGAAGTGTGCTGGTAGCTTTTGTAGTTGGAGGAGTGCTGTTTAAAGAACAAAACCTGAAAAAGAAAGGCTTGTACCTGATAGGGATTCTTACGGGGATTTTGCTGATTACTTTGGGAACAGTGTTGTGAAAATAGCTACGAGCAAAAGGATTGATGGAAATTGATATGAGATTGAAGAAGATTGAAAAACTGATAAATTGTAAAATTGTAAATCCACTTGAATTGCTTCCTTCCTCTTTGTGAAACTTTGTACCTGCTTTGTGAAGCTCTGTGGTAAAAAAGATTGATGGAGATTGATATAAGATTGAAAAACTGATAAATTGTAAAATTGTAAATCCACTTGAATTGCTTCCTTCCTCTTTGTGAAACTTTGTACCTGCTTTGTGAAGCTCTGTGGTAAAAAAGATTGATGGAGATTGATATGAGATTGAAGAAGATTGAAAAACTGATAAATTGTAAATCCACTTGAATTGCTTCCTTCCTCTTTGTGAAACTTTGTAACTGCTTTGTGAAGCTTTGTGGTAAAAAAGATTGATGGAGATTGAATACAATTGTAAAATTGGATACAACAATCTATTTCTCAGCTAAGCTCTCCGGTTTTGTAACTCGTAGCTAGAGTCTCGCAGCCGTAGCTAAACAAAAAAGCTTCCCGCAAATTGCAGAAAGCCCTTTCAATATCTTGTTATTTTAGATTAAAACTTAAATGTCAGTCCTACTCCGAATGATTCCATAAACTGCAAACCAGGTGATGGAGGAAGAGTTTCATCGTCGCCCTGAATTTTCACATCATTATCATAAATCATCTGCGTAATCAGGTTAGCCGACAGGTAATCGTTTACCTTCATAATGATTTTAAACGTCCAGTCGACATCAATGTTTTTGGGTTGATCCAGGTAATTTGAAAACAGGTCAACTTTGGTATCCAGTGTTACATTTTCCATAATATCCTTTTTCAACTGAGCTTTTACGGTAGCTCCTAATTCTGCCCTCAAATTATTACCGGGTTCAACACCAAATGCGCCCTCAGCGGCCAGATCGTCGTCGGTAACAAAAGTTAGTTTTCCTGAAGCAGGTGCCATCATTACCGACAAAATATCGGTTTTATAGTCCATACCAACACCAAAACTCAGGTAACCCGGCGCCATAAATTTAGAAATAGCATTGTCGGTATCAGGATAATTGTATCCCGGAGCAAATTGCGACTTAAAGTTCATAAGTGCCGAATAATTCCATTTGCCCGCTGCTTCTATCCCCAGTTTCGAGCTAATATCGATTTTATCGTCGGATTTACGCAAATCCATATCCTCTTCTTTTAAAAAGCCATATCGAAAATCGAAGGTATTGTCCCAGCTCAACTTGTCCTTTTTGTAATTGGCCGCGTAATTCACCATTAATACGCCCGACATGGAGCTTTTTCCTCCGGCCGCCCAATTGTTTAACGAAACCTGCGAAAAATTAAGGGTTGTACTCCCACTTGTTGTCCAAAGGGTATCTTTTTTCTCTTGTTGCGCAAATGCCAGTGCAGGAATAATAAAAAGTAGAATAAGTAATTTTTTCATGTTTTTTTGTTTGGTAATACATTCTATTCTCAGATTTGGAGATTAGAACAAAGGTCGGGAAAAAAAGTTTGTTAGCATAAAAAAATCCCTTGAACCGAATAACAAAAGTTACCCGCCCAAGGGATCATCCTTCCCAATTTAAGCCAGTTTAAAACTGAAGCTTATCTTCTATCTTCATCATTTCAAGCCTAGTCATGTGGGGCATGGCAGCAATCAGCAATAACATACTGTTTGAAGGATATTCTACCAATAATACAGTTCCGTCTTCCTCTGAAAGGTCTCCATAATGGCAATTTCGGCCATTATTTCTAAACGAATGAAACGATTTGAATTCAGGATCATCTTTATCCACGTTTCTATCGGCTTGCAGGGTAACAACAATGGTTTGCATCCCTTTCATAAAAGTGGCCACATACATCCCATCAACGTTGGTAGTACCAAATGATCGGTATCCTTCCAAATCGCAGGCTTCAATAACTTCTTTAAATTCGTCGAAATCATAATTTACCGGCAATATATCATCGTCGTCATCCTCGTCATCCTCCATGTCTTCCATATCTCCCATTTCGCCAAAAGCCGACATCAATCCGTCCAATCCCTGTTGTTGCTGTTGTTGCTGTTGTTCTGATAAACTTTCGTAATCAACACCGGCAGGAGGATCAAATTTCGACGAAGCAACTTTTGCATTCGGATTAAAATCAACAAATTCTTCATTGGTTTCAATGCCCATTATTTTTGCTTCGGTTTTTAAATTAATGCCCTTATAAAACCACAATTTAGCTCCCATTAATTTAATTACGTCACACGAGTACGCGCCCAGTTGGTCTGTACCCAGCTTTTTTCCACCCAGTTGATCCAGCAATTCATCAGCAAATTCCTGTAGTTCTTGTTCTGTCATGTTGCTGCTGTATTCCTGTGCTTCCTGGTAATAAGGCAATATTCCGCTGGTTCCGGTGCCTTCGATATAATCGGCCACCCAAAACTTGTTTTTTACCAAAACGCTACACATATTTTTTTCTTCGGTATTTTTCATACCAAACATTTTTGTGGTAGTGGTAGATTTTTCCAACTCACAACTTTTCTGTCCATAGTCATCCCACCAAACCTCTTTGGTGCCAGTGGTACTTCCTGTCAATTTGTATTTTACATAGCCCGATTTTATAGCATATTTTTTTGCTTGCTGTGCATTAAGGTTCAGGCCAATTACAGCTAATAAAACAAATAAAAAAAGTTTCATTTCTTCTTAAATTAAGTGTTATTACATTTTGTCTTTGTATTCAATTTTTTCGATCTTTTTCTGCGAATTAACCGAAACCACAAATCCTTTTTTATCGCCAAACGACTCGTCGCGCACAAAACACCAATCGCTGTCTTTCTTAAAATACTGCACATGTTTTTTTGCGAAAGTATCGGGCGGATACAAGGCATTTAAAGCATCTTGAAATAAAGAAGCATCTTGTTCTGAGCTTAATTGAAAAGAAGGAGCAAGTAAATCTTTTAAGCCAGACTTATCCATCAACACATCGTATTCACGACCTTTGGCAAAAGCTAAAAACGACGATTCGCTATAACCGGAATCACCCATTTTTTCTTTTTCGGTAATAGAGAAAAATTTAGCATCAAACACCTGGTTTAAAGCCGACGACTGCATTGGTGTTTTTATATAACTTATTTTTTCGTCGAGATAATTTGTCATCGCTTCCATATCTTCATCGCTAACCGTTTGTGGTTTTGTAGTATTCAGTTCTTTTGTATTGTAAACCCATAAACGCCCATTGCCTTCGGCTGCCATGTAACTTTCGTTAGCCGCAACAATTTCACGAATATCAAAAAGATGATTGGTTTGGTTATATTTTTTAGCCAAGCCAGGGTGCATAGCAATAGCAAATCCTGAAAGAGGGAAACCACTGTTATCGTGTGCCTGTTTTACCCAGTTATAGTCGGCATTTGTAGTGGTAAAGCCAGGCATGTGGTTTTCATCGCTATTGGTAGAAGCAATCATACGCGAATCGTAAACGCCTATCGCGTCGGTTAAATTTCCGTTCTCATCCATTACATAAACAGGAACAGTTCCATCATCGTTTAGCTCGTTTACGTTCATCACCACATAACTATTGTGTGAATCGGCAGCACAAAGCATGCGTAAATTTGCGTCTGATGAAAAAGGTTCAAACTCCCCCGTTTTTAAATTAAATATCCGGGGTTGTTTTTTAAAAGAACTGGTGCTTAAAACTAATTTGTCGCGAACCGCTGCAATTTTGGGTACATAAACCGATTCTTTTTCGGTATAAACCTTTGCAATTTTATCCGTTTTATAATCGAATGAATAAATGGCATCAAACAAAGGAGGTCCTTGCTCCGGATTCTTTTTTATGGTAACGAAATACAAGAAACCATCATCACACGGTACTAAATGATAGACAGGATTTTCAGGAAGTTTGGCACTAAACTTTTGCATTACCTCCTTTTTTTCAAGATCGTAAAAAGCCAAATTAGGAACATCATCAATATTTTCAACAACAGCCATTATTGGCTCATCATAAATAAGTGTTGTAGCTCCGCATTCATCGAGTGTTAAAATCGGATAATTTTTTTGTGCAAATACACTGCTTATTGTTACTAACAGTATAAATATTGTTACTATTTTTTTCATATCGCTAAGGTTAAGGAGTTTAAAATTCCAGGTTCGACGAATATTCAATATTGCTTACCTTCCCATCGTTTTCAGTAGTTACCACAAAACCTTCTTTGTCGTCAAAAAATTCGTTACAAACCAAAATCCATTGATTTTCTTTACGAATAATCTTGTCATTGTTGCCCATGCCTGGCAAAAGCAATGTAAGAGCTTTCTTCATATCGCGGGCATTACTTTCATCGGCAATTTTATAGTCACTCTTCAAAATGGGAACTAAATTTTCGGCTTCTTCAACTTCACTCATTTTTCCGTCGTGTTTCATCATTACTAACTCAGAAAAACCGCCATTGCTTTTGTAAAGCGGGGTTCGTTTTAGGGTAAAAAACTCAGCATCGAACATTTTTTGCAATACCGATGATGTTAAAGCATCGGCTTCAATCTCTACTTTCGACTCAATTAATTTGTCGAGCGCTGCATTCTCTTTTTCTGTAATTTGGGCAAATCCCTCCAGAAAACACAGTACAATAAACAGGGTGAAAAAATACTTCATAATAATCAGGTTTTAACAGATTGGTAATTTGTTTAACACAACTACTTTTTCACTTCTCGTTATTTAATACTTCACTGTATTTTTCTTCAATTTGCTCCATCCGCTTTTCAAAGCGCATCATAACTGCCTCCAGTGCCTGTAACTCAGCATCACTTAGTTCGGCTTCTAAATTGGAGCGTTTATTCATATAAATTCCCCATTTCTCCATAATTCCGGCCGATTTCACAGCAACCTCTCCGGTTGATTTTACCAATGCCAGTTGTTCCAACATGCTCAAATCGTCCGAATCCTTACCGATGAGATCTGCATTTTTTTCCAGAATTTCGTCAATCATTAAAGCGTATTCATCGGAAACTTCTGCCATACCTTCAATAAACTCAACAACATCTTCGTTGTCTTTTATTTCATCAGGAATTTCTATTTCAAGTTTGCCTAGCTTATTATCGGCTGTATTATTATTATTATTTCCGCCACATGCTCCCAAAAACAGAAGTCCGGAGATAAGTAGTATAAGGTTGATATTGATTTTCATTTTTGTTTTTTTTAAAAGATTAATTTTCGTTTGGAAAGTATTGTAAAACATAAAACAGTTTAGCTGAAAAGTAGAATAGAAAAAAGAAGAGGGCAATCAGTTAAGCGTGTCACCTCTTCGTTATCATTCTACCGTTCCTTATAAACCGAACAGTATTTTTGCGCCAATTCGCAGGTATCCACCATCACTAACGGTATATTTTATTTCCGGAGCAATAGCCAGATTATCTGATGCTGCAATATTTAAACCTAACCCCAGATTAAACCCCAGGTCAGAACCAGAGGCATCTAAATCCAAATCGTACGAGCCATACTCTCCCATATCAATGGTTCCTCCGTCGTAATCAATACTCCAGAAAGTTATGTTTAAACCGCCAATGCCGTAAAGGCTTCCAACATTTTCCAATTCGGCAATGTTGTAATTGGCATCAAAATCAAGAGCCGACCATTTCACATAGTCTTTTTCGAGAAAATAGGTAAAACCTGCTGCTGCACTCCAGCTTTCATCAATGGCGTATTTGCCGTTTGCACTGATACCAATGGCGTTAATATCGCTTCCATACCACAGTCCGCCTCCTAAACTAATTTGGGCCTGAGATTTTGTTACAACAAAGAATAAAGCAACGATTAAAAGTGTTCTAAAGATTTTTTTCATTTTTTTAAAATTTACATGGTTAATGATAATTGTGTATACAGGATGTGAGTTTTGGGGTACTTATAAATAGTTGATATATTGATCTATCCTTCAAGCAAATTATTCAGCAAACTTTGTCCGCCTCCTTTATTACTGTTAGAACTACCCGGCGACAACTGATCGATTAATTTATTTATTGGCATTGATTGCAACCAAACTTTTCCGGTTCCACGCAAGGTTGCCAGAAATAAACCTTCGCCGCCAAACACCATCGATTTAAGACCACCGGCTTGTTCAACATTAAAATCAATTCCTTCCTGGAATCCAACCACACAACCGGTATCAACACGAAGCGTTTCGCCATTTAATTCGTGTTCTATGAGTGTTCCTCCGGCATGAATAAAAGCCCTTCCATCTCCCTGAAGTTTTTGCAGGATAAAACCTTCGCCGCCAAAAAATCCGGCACCAAGTTTCCGGTTAAAATGCATGCTTATTTTTGTTCCTAAAGCGGCACATAAAAAAGCATCGCGTTGCACAATTACTTTTCCTCCCAACTCATTCAGTTCAAGCGGAACAATGGTTCCTGGGTATGGAGCAGCAAATGCCACGTGGCTCTTTCCCATTCCACGGTGGGTAAAATGAGTAATAAAAATGGATTCGCCGGCAATTTTTCGCGATGCTGCCGATAACAATTTCCCAAACAATCCCTTATCGGGTTCCGAGCCATCGCCCATTTTTGTCTGAAAATCGATACCATCTTTCATATATAACATGGCACCGGCTTCAGCAATAACTGTTTCATTCGGGTCTAACTCTATTTCAACGTATTGAACATCGTGACCACCAATTTTGTAATCTACTTCGTGTGAATTCATATTATTTTATATTTTTTTTAGACTTAGTTTAATACCAGTTATCTTCCGAGAAGAAGCTTTTTAAATAAATTGAGCACCATTAATACAGCCCCTACACAGAACAGCAATGGCAACTTTAATAACAAACCAAAAAGGAAACCCGTTCCCGGTTCAAGCACAGCGGTGTTCGGAAATTCCGGATCGTAATAAACCGTCACATTTGTTCCCGTTGCATATTCCCTCAGGGTCTTTTTAACGCTGCTTTTAGCGCTGGTTGAACCATCAACAGTACTAATACTGGTACCATTATGTTCCTTCCCATCTACAGAATAACGGTATCGGATACTCGGGAAGTACATGTCTTTCCCATTACTGCTACGGGATTTATTTAGCTCCGAAAAAGTAATAACACCTTCTGTCGTTGGCCATTCTTTCGATGCTTCAGCCTCTTCGGCAATGGGTTTTGTTAAATGTTGGTAAGCCATTAATCCTGCTACAAAAAATACCGCAGCCATAATTAAGCTCCCCAATGGTGATTGTCTTTTTCGCATCACAAGTGGTTCTTAATTCTTAGGATCAGCTCCATACTCATTGCTTCCGCGTGTTCCTTCTGTGGCAAACAATATAATAAGCCATATTGCTCCGATTACCGGAATAAGAACAACCAGTAACATCCAGCCACTTTTTCCAATGTCGTGCAAGCGCCTTACACCAACGGCCAAACTTGGTAATAATACGGCCAGTGCATAGATTCCGCCAATAGCACCCCATGTTCCAAGAATTGAATCCAGCCCTCCGGCAGCTATTGAAAAAATAATGTTGAAAAGAATAAACATCCAATACTCTTGTCTCCGTGCACGACCATTAAAGTCGGCATACTGTTTTAATACTTTTAAATACCAATTCATAATTTTAGTTTTTTGGGTTATTAATTGTTATATTTTGCTCAAACTGCAGTCATTAAAACTTCAGTTATTTTGAGCCTAAGGATTTTAATTTTGTTATAGCACTTTCAATATTATTTTAGAATTTAGAGGGAAAGATTGAGCAACTTTTTTGTTGAACAAAAGACCTATAACTAGTGCTAATTCTAAATAAGTTTTTTCACAAAACTGGTCTGTCAAAACCTTCCCTTAATATTGTTTAATTCAAATACTCCATGGTAAAAGGCGCCAAACATTCCGGGTTTTTCAATAATAATTTTGGCATAAATGCCCGGTTGATCATTTATCATCCACAGCATTTTTTTCGTCTCAGCATTCACGGCTTCTATAACTGTACATGTAAAAGATCCGGCAGGTGTTGTTAATTCTTCGGTTCCGGTAATTCTGAAGTTACTTTCCTGTTCAGGATAAAGTGCTAATGAGTAATCGTTGTTGGATGGTAGTTCTGCATCTTCGGGGAGATTATACTTGTCGTAACCATAAAAAATATAATCAATACTAAGCGTCATCTCTTCGGTATTGGCAGCCACATCGGCAGTAAGTTGCTTTTTTTCAAAAGATTTTGTGGTTTCATTCCATTCTGAATAATCATAAACCAGGCTACTTACTTCTTCCAGATTTCGAACCATTGCAGTAATATCTTGCCAGGGCAATTTCTCCTCTTCTCCATCGTACTTGTAGTCACCCTCTTCGGTAAAAAAATCTGTTTCAGAAAACTTAAAAGCGGTAAGTCCTGCCAAATTTTCACTTTCTCTTGTAAAATGGTATTCTATGGCATCTTTTTCATAAATCATTTTATTTGCCGAGAGCTTTAGAATTTTTGCTTTACCGTTACAACTTCCATCAATATCGCTTATCATTTCTATCGCGTTATCAGCTTTGTTATATTTCCAGATGCCAGCTTCTATTATCTCCTCCATATTAAAGAAACCCAATTTCAGTACACCTCCTTCTTCAAAAATATAACCACTGTCAACTTCCTTCAACTCTTCTCCTTTTCTAATTTCGGTAAGTTTCCAGGTTCCCTCAATTTGGTTCTCCTGAGCAAATGAAAATCCATTTACAAAAACGAATATAGCAAGTAACAGATAGTTCATATATGATTAATTTTAAGCGATTTGAAGAATTCAAAAAAAGAATACCGGCAAAACTACTTATGCAATTCTGAGGAATTCTTCAAGTGTTGTTTAAATAATTTTAAATGCTGTTGATTCTGCACTTCCGCTAAACGTATGAACCGCAGTACTTCCTAACTCGGAACATGTACCTTCGAAAGTAACTTTACTGTCCGAAGTTCTTCTTACTGTTCCGCTAATGGAGATATACAGCTCATCTTCACCGCTTTTTAATAGATTTTTTCCTGTAATCGATACAGAAACGGTACTACCCTGTGCACTAATTCCTACTTCACTGCCCACAGTTTCAGGCACTCCTGCAACGATAAAGCCAAAATCTTCTCCCAGAGATAAAGAAATGACATTTCCAACCATTCCCACTTCTTCGGTTTCGCCACTGGCAACTGTTGTTCCATCTATTAGCAATGTGTATTTTCCATTAACAGTTGGAACATCGCCATCATCGTCTTTGCTACAAGAGTTAAGCGCTACACTAAAAACACACATTAAAACTACAAGTGCGTAAATTGAATTTTTCATAATTTGCTATTTAACTGATTTGTTTAGGGACATTTCCGCCCGTTATTTTAAGATTCGAAGCATTGAAGTTTCACCCTGGTAAAGAGTTATGTTTGTTTTACTTTCTCTACCTAAACGAAGATCTACTTCGGAATAAATTACATTTTCAATAGTTCCCTTTCGAAATCGCAGGTATATGTTCCAGGAATTTCGAAATGATCGGATTGACGGTGAACCGCTCCATTGTAATTAATTGCTTTCTTATCGAGCTTGTCGAAGGCAGAATTCCCAATGCTGCGGCTGAAACTTGAAGGTGCTGCGCTACCCTAAAATTTCACAAATTCAACACGGCGGTTATTTGCTTTTCCTTCGGCAGTGGTGTTATTGTCAACCGGAACACTTTCGCCATAACCGTTACTCCTTAAACGATCGGCTGAAATACCCATTGCAATTAATTTATTCATCACCGTTTTTGCACGTTGCTCCGACAAGGTTTGATTTCTTGCCTCATCGCCATCTGCGTCAGTGTGTCCTTCAACACTAAATTTCAGGTCAGGCTGCTTTTGCATTAGATCGTAAATATTATTGATTGGCCCCATACTTTCAGTTTTTAATGAAGCTTTGTTTACATCGAAACGAATGCCATTACACACAATTTTCCCTTCGTTTAAAACACGATCGTAGTACTTTACTCCTCCTTGCGCAATGCGTACATTCTTTACATAGAAAGCTTGATTTTCAGATGCATTAGCAAAATACGGATAAATGGTAAAACCAGTGGGATTATGTTCGTAGCGTGGAATATTGATTAAACGCGTATCATCAAGATATACTTTTAATTTTCCTTTTGTATAAGCCAGCGATACATGTGTCCAGCAACCATTTTCACAAAAGGTATAATCTCGTCCCGAATGCTCTACATAGTTTCCATCGGGTGTATCAACCCGTATTGGAGTAACATCAAATTCCTGCAATACTGATGGGGCTTGATGTTTTATGTCGGTTAAATAAAACAAAAGTCGGTTTCCATCTTTGGGGGTGTAATAATCAAATTCAATGGTAAAAACATCGGGTAAATAATCATCTTCTGAATTTTCCAGATAGGGCATTATTTTTCCACCAGCAAGAAACATCATTACCGTTTCGCCGTTTACCTGGGCAATTTCTACCTGTCCCTGATCTAAATCCCAACGACTTGGAAACTCTCCGTTCTCTTCCATAATATCCGGGCCATCTTCAAAAATAACTTCATCACCTGGTACAAAATCAAATTTGCTCCACTGAACATCCATTTTTGGAGTTGAAGCTTCTCCGTTGCCCGTAGTAAAAGTTCCGCCGCCACCTGGCATATATTGCCCATCAGAATTTTCCCCAATGAATCTCCACCGATAAGTTGTATTTGGTTCCAGATTTCTACACGTATGTTGAGGTTTTATAGCGCCTCCGATCATTCCGTCTTCATAATTTCCCTCCTTATTTAAATATAGCTCGTAACTTTTTGCCTTAAAATCAGCATGATTCATAGGCGTCCATTTTAAAGTTACCGGAAGTGGTACATCGGTAGCACCATCGGGTGGATACATTCCGTATTGCTGATATAATGCATCGGGATCGTGGCCGGCAACTGATGAGCCACTTCTACTGGCTAATTGCTGCGACTGATTGTTTGAAGACTCCTGCGTTGTCTGATTTTTTCCTTTCTTTTTCTTTTTCTTTTTACCAAAGAGACTGCCGATTCCATCTTCAATGGCATCAAATCCAGAATCAATTCCTTTGTCAATTTTACGGTTTATGCGTTTGGTTCCTTGTCGTTCAGCTTCCTTTTCAACGTTCTTAACCTGGGCATTAAGCGATGTTGAAAACACAAGCAAAGTTAGTACGGTAATAAGTAAAGTTGTACATTTCATGGTAGAAGGTTTTTGTTTTGTTTATTCAAAATTATGCAATTTGAATTCTGCTTATCGGGCTAAAATGAATACGTAGGCGTCAAACTTGAATCCGTTTAATATTTCCAAGAAAGTGCATTATTTCACCTTTTTTTCGGATACTAATTGTTATGCTTTCTCCATTGTCGAGAATAAGGTCGCCACCACCTGTTTTCTGGATTGTTTTAATATGCCGTACATTAACCAAATACGATTGATGTGGTCGTATAAAGTTTTTATCACCAAGTTTCTTCTCGACATTTTTCATCGACACAGAAACCTTAATCGTCTCTCCTCCAACAAGGTAAAAAGTAGTGCAACTATTATCGCTTTTGCAATAAATTATACTCTCCACTTCTATTAAATGATAGGAATCGCGTGTTGACAGAACTAATTTATCTATTGAAGAGTGCATTAAATCTGGTATTAATTATAAAACCATACACAAGTAAGCACAATTATATAATGCCAAACGCACAAAACTTGAAAGCGTTAGGTTTGGGTTTGAAATTGCAGATAAATGGAAGGAATATAAAAGAATACTGTTAAAACTGGCTCAACAATGAAACTAATTTCTTCATTTGCCTCATCGAAACAGGCACCTCTTTTTTGTTTTTCATGATAATAAAACCACCATCACTTTTATCGACCTTTTTTATGTGATTCAAATTCACAAGAAATGATTGGTGAGCCCTGTAAAAACCATAATCGCTTAACATATTTTCGTAATCCTTAAGGCTTTTCGAGACCAAAATTTTTTCATTATCACAAAAATGAAACGTTGTATAGCTATTATCGCTTTTGCAAAAAGTAATATCTGCCACATCCACTACATGCAGCGATTCGGAAGTTCGAAGCACCAGCTTTTTGTTTCTGTTTTCGTTTTGCAGCGAGGTCATTAAAACATTCAGCTGTGCATCTGAGTTTTCTTTTTTCTCGATTAATTTCACGGCACGTTGTATTGCTTGCTGAAATTCAGTTTCGTTAACCGGTTTTACAATATAGTCGAGTGCACTAAATTTAATTGCTTTTATAGCAAATGATTGAAACCCGGTTATAAATACTACTTTAAAATCATAAGGTTTTAGTTTTTGAAGCATTTGAAAACCCGTTCCGTCATTTAGCTCTATATCAAGCAATACTAAATCAGGATTTTCCTTTAGAATTAACTCTGTACCTTTTTCAATACAATCAGCAATACCTGCAAGCTTAATAGCAGGAAAATATTCTTTTAGCAACTGGCTGTTAAGCTGTTGCATTGCTGGTTCGTCGTCTATTATTACAGCTTTAATCATTATCAAGTACCGGTATTTGAAGTGTTACTTTTACTCCTGAAGTCTCAGGATTTAAAGTCTTTAGGTTAGAAATATCAAATGTAAAGTCTTTATTGAATTTATGTTGAATAAGTTTTCTTCTTTTTTCAAAAATCTCCATCGCCATTGAACGATGTTGTTGATTTATTTCATTTTTATTCTCAATTCCAACACCATTGTCTTGAATTACAACCTCAACATATTCCATTTTATCGACAAACGATAGTTGTAATTTACCAACATAATTAATATTTCTAAATCCGTGTTTAATAGCGTTTTCAACAAAAGGTTGAATCATCATTGGAGGCACATGAATAAAATCAGTCTCCATTTTTCCATCCTGTTCTATTATAAATTCGAAAACACCGGGTTTACGCATTTGCTCCAGTTCCATATAATTTCGAAGCATAGCAATTTCATCGCTTAAGGCAATAGTATCTTCCGTAGAATATTCGAGAGTAGCCCTTGTTAGTGATGCAAATTGAGATAAATACCCAGCCGCCTTTTTCGGATTATTGGCAAGCATATAATTTTGAATAGATCCCAAAACATTAAAAATAAAATGCGGGTTCATTTGCGAGCGAAGTACTTGTTGGCGTAAGTCGTTTTGTACAAAAACAGCCTGTTTTCTCCTGATCTGTAAGATATACAAAATCAATATGATAACAACAAAAAACACACTCAGTAAAATAATCCCAACCCGAATTCGCTCGTTTTTCAATTGGTTTTCGGCCGAAAGAAGTTCTATTTTTTGTTCCTTCTTCTTGGTTTCAAAGCCAATTGCGAGAGCGGCAATCGTTTTTTTACTTTTTTCATTCAAAATACTATCGGCATAAGCATGGCGTTTTTCATTGGCCTCGTAAGCATTTTCCCACTGCGCCAGTCCTTTGTACATTCCAACATAACCATCATAAACTTCCATCAGATTTTTGAGTGAATTTACCTGCTCTGATTGTGATTTTGCTAAATCGAAATATTTTTTTGCTTCCGTATAATTTCCCGCTTCATTTTCTATTTTTCCTAAATACGAATTACAATAGGCCTGATACCGCAAATCCTTACTTTTTTTATGATACTCTAATGCTTTCTTAAACTGAGAACGCGCATTTGTATAGTCCTTTTTAGCTAAAAAAGCTTTTCCAATAAGATGTTCAGCCACTCCCATACCACTGTCGGAACCTGTTTCAACAAGCATATTGCGCGAAATTTCGAAATAATACATGGCCGAGTCAACTTGATTTTTTACCATCATTATTTCGCCCATCGAGCCATAATTATAAGCCAGGGTTCGGTTATCGTTTCGTTGTTTAGCAATTGCAATAGACAGCCTCAGGTAACTCATTGCTTTTTTATAGTCTTCCTGAAGGATGAGAGTGGTTCCCAATGCATTCATTGTATAAGACGATGATCGCAAATTGCCAACAGCATCTGAAATTTCAAGAGCTTTGTAAAAATAATCAACAGCCAGAGTTGTAATATCCTGCTTTCGGAATACTTGTCCCAGATTATTGTAATTGTATAATAATTGCGTACTGTCATTTTCCTGAATTGCCAGTTGCAGTGACTTGTTGTGGTAAACATAAGCCGTATCAAACATTTCCCGATAACGATATTCCAGCCCAATAATATCGAAACTCTGCATTTCGCCTCTTACATAATTAACACGATGTGATTTACGGGCATATTCTTTTAAAAGAGGCAGATAATCCTCCCCCAGTTTAATCCGGTTCTTTCTAATTAACTGATAGGTTTCTGCCAGTTGATTATGATCAGATTGCGTGCGAATTAGCACATATAAACTATCTGACAATTCGATTGAAGAACTACAATAACTGTACTTTACATTTACAAAAAATAGTATTAATATAAAAAACAAAATAGTTTTCATCTCAAATTGTTATTTAGGTATTAACTTTTGGGTTATTTATCCATTAAAACAAATATCTTAATGCAAACATAAACTCCAAACAGGTATGAAACTATGTATCATTCAATGAATATTTGGGTGATAATCTCATAAAATGAATAATTTGAATTTCAGTAGATAAAATTGCATCTACATGAGAATATCTCTTAATCAGCTGATTATATAAAATATAATTTATCTTTTTGACTATACATCAACAAATATACAATTTAAATTCTTTTCAAACATTAGTTAAATGAATAAAAGAAAGTTATTCTCACAAAGTGTAGTACTTACTCTATTTGAGGCTATTATAAAAACGAAGCAAATCAACCTCTGGATTTACGCTGTATTTTGGGTTTCTGCACAAATGCCACATTTGTTTGGCAAAATAAGGAGCCAGCATCACTCCTTTTGTTCCCAGGCCGTTAAATACATAAACGTGCTCATCCTTCGGGTGTTTTCCTAAAACAGGCCGCCTATCGGCAACTGTTGGGCGTACGCCAGCCCAGTGTTCTTCTATTGTGAAATCAACGTGAATAAGCTCTTTTAAACGATCAACAATTGAGTTTTTCCCCTCTTCTGTTGGATGATCTGATAGGTCTTTCCATTCGTAAGTTGAACCAACTTTAAAACGATGATTGCCCACAGGTAGCACAAATACACGCCGGTTAATAATGAAGTTTTCTGAAAGGTCGGGCGCATAAATCTGTAGCACCTCCCCTTTTGCCGGTTGCAAGCGTACAAAATCAAATAGTGGATGTGTTTTTAGGTAATGTCCCTCGCAAAACACAATTTTATCAAACTGAATATTCTGAAAAGTATGATTTTCGAAACTGCTTTGGCTTGTCGGAAAATCAGCTTCAATCAACATTTCATTTTCCTGAAAGAAGCGCTTTGCTGCATCCAGAAAAAGACCGGTTTTTAAATAGCCCGATCCTTTTACAATTCCATAGGCATGTGATTCCAAAACACGATCAACCGGACTCGTTTCACAGATTTCCTTAATAAACGGCGCAAACTTTTCGTCGGCTTGTCGTTTTTGCCATAGTTCTGTTTCCTGCTCCGAGAGTGGTTTTATCATGGGCATGTCGAAATAAAAATGCTCGCCCAACAGTTCTTCCAATTCGTGGTAACGTTTTTTCATTACCGGCAGCAAATCATCTACCATCCAGCTTTTGGTCATTCGTTTAAACACCAGCGGATTTACCATACCCGCCGCAACACGCGTTGCTATACTTTTCTGCGGATTGTTAACAATACAAACACTCACTCCTCCCAAATGCAACTCAAAAGCCAACAATGTACCTGCCAGTCCCTGCCCAACAATTAAAACATCTGTCTTTTTCATTGTATCCGAATCTTTTTGGCGGCTGCTTCAACCTCTTCAACCGGTAATTCGCACGAGCCGTTTTTGCATACATAAATCAAATCGGCAGTATGACTAAAACGATCTTTCAACAATGGCACCTCGCTTTCCTTCTCGGTAAAGGCCCAAAGCACATGCGGATAAAATCCTTTTTGTAATTTTTGAAACTGTAAGCGTGAGTTAATACCACAAACGGCGACCTCAAAATATGGTGCCGTTAATTTTAACAGCAATGTTCCCCAGTTGGCATACGCCATCGGATAATTGGCAAAATGTGACGTAATGTATTGCAACATCTTCTTTGCAATTTTCAAATATTCGGGTTTACCATGTATTAAATACAAACGATGCAGGTTATTTGCCATTACCGAATTGGCTGCGGGAATTACATTATCTTCTTTCTGAAAATGGTTGGCGATCACTGCAGTGGTATTAAACCGATTGAAATAAAAAAGCTGCTTTTCTTTGTCGTAAAAATGGGCAAAAACATACTCAACCATTTTATCCGTTAAGGCCAGCCACTTTTCATCCCCGGTAACTTCGAACAGCGCAAGAAAAGCATCGACCAACAGCGCGTAATCCTCCAAAAATCCATCAATAGAGGTAATGTCATTTTTCCAACTGTGATAAAGTTGTCCGTTTTCCTTTAACAGCTTTTTTTCGATAAACCCGGCATTTTTAATCGCGAGATTCAAAAACTCTATATTGCCAAAAGCTTTGTATGCATCTGCCAGTCCTTTTAGCATTAGCGCATTCCACGATGTAAGTGTTTTATCATCCAAGCCGGGACGCACACGCTCCTTCCGTATTTTCATCAGTGCATATTTCCATTCTCCAACTTTTACCTGTAGTTCATGTAAACTTAAACCATGCTTTTTTGCAAATTCGTCATT
This sequence comes from uncultured Draconibacterium sp., assembly GCF_963677155.1. NCBI lineage: Bacteria > Pseudomonadati > Bacteroidota > Bacteroidia > Marinilabiliales > Prolixibacteraceae > Draconibacterium > uncultured Draconibacterium sp. The sequence goes on from NZ_OY781884.1 coordinate 183,262, forward strand.
GGAAATATCCCGCAACAAAATGTGATTATTGTGCTCCCAAAATCCTTTGCCATTTACATTATAATAGTCGGCTAACAAATCATATTCCTCGCCTAAAACTTCCTGTAGTTCATTTTTTCGCCACACATAAAACTTCCCTTCTTCGCCTTCGCTGTCGGCATCCAACGACGAATAAAAAGCGCCGCTTTCGTCCATCAGCTCCCGCTCTGCAAACGCAATCGTTTCAAAAACTACCGTTTTAAACTCCTCATTTTTAAAATACTGATAAGCTTTTGAATAGACACTTATGAGCTGCCCGTTATCGTACAACATTTTCTCGAAATGAGGTACTTTCCACTTCTCATCCACCGAATAGCGTGCAAAACCACCACCCACCTGATCGTAGATACCCCCGCGAGCCATTTTCAGCAAGGTAGTTTCAACAAAATCGAGCACTGCTTTATCTGAATTCATAAAACCGTAGTAAAGCAAAAAGTCGAGATTTACCGGCATCGGGAATTTCGGAGCGCCGACTCTTCCGCCTTCCTCATAATCAAAATGCTTTTTCCAGCCATCAACGCCGTGTTGCAGCAATTCTTTGCTGTATGCTACCTCTGTCTCCACCTCGGGCATTAACGAAACCTGATGAATTCCCTGCTGCAAACGGGCAGCGAATTCTTCCGCCTTATCTTGTTTTCCTTTGTAAAATGCAGCTATTGTTTTCAGGTTCTCCACCCAGCTTTCTTTTGGGAAATAGGTCCCGCCCCAAATAGGCCGTCCATCGGGCAAAGCAATTACATTTAAAGGCCATCCGCCCTGCTGCCCCATCAACTGAACTGCACTCATATAATAATGGTCCACATCCGGGCGCTCCTCGCGGTCGACTTTAATACAAACGAAGTTTTCGTTCATTACGGCAGCCACTTTTTCATCTTCAAAACTTTCGTGCTCCATTACATGGCACCAGTGGCAGGCAGCATAACCAATGCTTACCAGAATAAGTTTGTTTTCGGCTTTTGCCTGAGCAATTAGCTCTTCGCTCCAGGCCTGCCAGTTTACAGGATTATGAGCATGTTGCAAAAGATATGGCGATGTGGCATTTATCAGCGTATTTGTATGTAGCATAGTCAAAATAGTTGTTTTAAACAAGCTGATTCCAGCCTGATTTCGTTCTAAAACCATTGTTTTCAGAAGAACAATAAAACAGGAAATTAGTTTCGGACGCTTTGTTTTTTGATTACCTGCGTATGACAAAGGTCATTTTGACTTTTTAAATGACAGCTACTTTCGGAATCACAAATCCTACTAAGAAATTAGGACACAACATCAAACAAAAAATAAAAATCCCGGACTGGATACCGGGATTTTTTATGATATAAGTTTTTCTGCTGATTTTAATAAGTTATCTGCGCTATTCTGCGAAATCTGCGTACAAAAGGGTTTGGGTAAAATACAGCGAATCGTAATTTAAATGCAATTTACTTCACGCTCCAACGTAACCCCAAATTTTTCCGAAACAGATTTACAAATTTCTTCCGAAAGTGCATAAATATCTTTGCCGGAAGCATTGCCATAATTTACCAACACCAAAGCCTGTTGTTCGTGTACTCCCGCATCACCAATACGTTTACCTTTCCAACCTGCCTGTTCGATAAGCCAACCTGCAGCCAATTTGTATTTTCCTTCACCACCCGGGTAAACAGGGATATCAGGACTTGTAACCAGCAGCTGATCTGCCAATTTTTTATCGACAACCGGATTTTTAAAGAAACTACCGGCATTGCCCAACTCTTTTACATCAGGCAGTTTTGAGGAACGAATTTCAATTACTGCCTCACGAATATTGTGAAGACTTGCGCCCCCTTTTTCATTCACCTTTTCTTCCAGCTGACCATAACCCAAATTAAATTCGGGAAACTTATCCATTCGCAAAATTACCGAAGTGATAATAAAACGGTTTCTCAGATAATTTTTAAAAACACTGTTACGGTAGGCAAATCCACATTCGGTAGCCGGAAACTCCACAGCACAGCCTTTTTCCAGATCGAACCCTTTAACTTTTTCAACCAACCGGCAAACTTCCTGTCCGTAAGCGCCAATATTTTGAACCGGTGCAGCGCCCATTTTTCCAGGTATCAACGATAAGTTTTCAGCTCCACCCAATCCCTGATTTACTGCAAATTCAACAAATTCGTCCCAAACTTCTCCTGCACCAACTTCAAACCATTCATGGTTGCGATCTTCCCAAACCGAGTTCATTCCAGGCACATTCGGGTGAATTACCAAACCATCAAAATTATTCATAAACAAAATATTACTGCCCTCTCCCAAAACAATCAGTTTCTCTTCTTTCCAGCTTTTATTGGAATTGAGAAAAACCTGCAGGTCTTCCAATTCGGTAAATTCGAAATAATATTTTGCTTTGGCGTCGATGCCAAATGTATTGTGTGCCTTTAGCGAATGATTTTCAGAAAAGCGGATCATAAAATAAATTTTGCGCAAAGATAAAAGGTGAAATGATTAATGAGGAAAGATTGAGAAACAATATTTGAAGATTGATTCACAACAAAAATCTTCCTGCTTACGACTTTTTCTATCTTTACAACAAAATCATTTCATTCACTTGAAGCCTAGAAAGCAAATAATTGTTTCTGTTACCAACGATCTGGTTACCGATAACCGGGTCCATAAAGTTTGTACCTCGCTGGAAGAAATGGGATTCGGGGTTTTACTTGTTGGTAGAAAATTAAAAAACAGTCAGCCAATTAACCGCAGCTACCCGACACACCGCATGCATTTGTGTTTTAGAAAGGGTGCCTTCTTTTATGCAGAATACAACTTACGGTTGTTTCTGTTATTACTTTTCCGAAAACCCGATGTATTGTTGGCTAACGATTTGGATGTGTTGACAGCGAATTATCTTGCTTCAAAAATCAAACAAATTCCAGTGGTTTATGATAGCCACGAATATTTCACAGAAGTCCCGGAGTTAATCGATCGTCCGCGTGTAAAACGGATCTGGGAATGGATGGAAAAGAAAATGGTTCCGAATTTACAACATTGTTATACGGTTTGTGATTCTATTGCAGCTGTTTACAATGAAAAATACAGCGTGCCGTTTCATGTTGTAAGAAATATTCCTTCGGAAAAAAATACGGTTCAACCTAACGTAATTCGAAATCAGCCAAAAATCATTCTTTACCAGGGCGCTGTAAACATTGGACGCGGGCTTGAGCAAGCTATTAAAGCCATGCATTTTATTGAAGGCGCACAGCTTGTAATTGCCGGCGATGGCGATATAAAAAGGCAACTGCAAGAATTGGTGCGCACTGAAAAACTGCAAGAAAAAGTACGTTTTTCCGGCCAGCTCTCCATTGAACAACTGGCAAAGCTAACACCCACAGCCGATCTGGGATTATCGATTGAAGAAGACCTGGGACTAAATTACCGTTTTGCCCTACCCAATAAATTGTTTGATTACATCCGGGCCGGAGTTCCGGTGCTGATAAGCGGCCTGCCAGAAATGAAAGCAATTGTTGAAAAATACAATATTGGATCCATCTGCAATTCGCACGAACCAAAAGATCTGGCAAATTCGATTAATAAAGCCTTGAATAATTCGATTAAACGAAAAACCTGGAAAACCAACCTTATTCAGGCATCAAAAGAACTTACATGGGAAAATGAGGAGAAAGTTTTGAAAGGTATTTTTTCTGAATTTCTATGAGTTTAACATGAATATTTCCTGACAAGTTTATGCTGGTTTCCTCTAGCGTCATGCTGAACTCATTTCGGCATCTCTGCTTAAGAATCATCCTCTCGAAAGCCCCTGAAACAAGTTCAGGGTGACGTTTTATACTCAGGGAAACTGAGAGACAGATTACACATTTTTCTCCAGTAGATTTTCAAACTCTAATTCAACGGTATTTTTTGCCGAATCCTGCAACTTCCCATTGATACAAACCAGTGTTCGCGCATGCTTTTTGGCTATTGCAGCATAATCGTGCGTAGCCATTAAAATGGTTTTCCCTTCGTTGTTTAACTGGATAAACAAGTCCAGAATATCCTCTGAAGTTTCGGGGTCGAGGTTCCCGGTGGGCTCGTCGGCCAAAATAATATCGGCATAATTTAAAATAGCACGCGCAATAACCACACGTTGCTGCTCGCCACCACTTAAGTGATGCGGCATTTTTTCCTTTTTATGCAACATTCCAACACGCTCAAGTACTTCATCAACACGATTTTCAATTTCCAGCTTGTTTTTCCATCCGGTAGCTTTTAACACAAAAGCCAGATTTGCATACACATTCCGGTCGGTCAGCAAACGGAAATCCTGAAAAACAACACCCAGCCGTCTTCTCAATTGTGGAATATTCCGTTTTTTCAGTCCTACCAAATCAAAATCCAATACACTCCCCGAGCCAAATTCCAGAGGTAATTCGGCGTTCAGTGTTTTTATCAGACTGGTTTTCCCAGTTCCCACTTTTCCAACCACATAAATAAACTCACCTTCCTTTACCTCAACATCAACGCCCGAAAGCACCAGATTATCGTACTGGTAAATGCTGGCATCCAGCAACTTTATGACTGTTTTTTTGTCCATAAAAAATGTGTTGCAACTAAAATAGTTCGAAATTTCTTACCCACAGATATAATAAAGGAAAGAAATAAACAGTTTTTTGTTAAGAATTACAAGTATTAACGACAGTTTAGCATACAGGGAATAACTATTTTAGTTGGTCAATTGTAAAAACGAAGCCAACTAATGGTTTTGAACAATTAATTCATTTAAAACAAAGCGAATAAAGCATGAGAACAATACAAATTTTGTTATCTCTTTTTATCATTATTGGTTCTTTTCAGCAAGTCAGGGCGCAGGAAACGGCTTATTTCGATGATGTGAGAAAGGATATCGACATCGCAAAAGAACTCTACAACAAAGGAAAATACATTTCAACCTACCGGCAATTCGAGAAAATCCAGAAACGGGTTGAGCCCAAATCTGAATTATATTCTGAAGCCGAATATTTCAAAGCAGTTTCGGCACTTCATTCCGGTTACCGCTCGGGCGACAAACTGATCCGCACTTTTGTTGAAACTTATCCTGATAGTCCGTATATGAACAGCGCGCAATTTAACCTGGGTAAGAACCAGTTTGAAAAAAGGCAATATACGCTGGCAATTCGCACTTTTGCCAAAGTAGATCGCAGCGACCTGTCGGAAAACGAACGCATTGAATTGCAATACCAAAACGGGTTTGCGAACCTCGAGCTAGGAAATACTGACGTTGCCTATCGCGAGTTTATGGCTATCCGAAACACCAACAATTTATACAGCAAACCAGCCACCTACTATTGTGCGCACATTTTGTACTTAAGAGAGGATTATGATGCTGCGATTGAAGCTTTTAGGGCGTTAAACAACGACCCGACTTATTCGCCGGTAATTCCGCTGTATGTAAGCCATATTTACTACAAACAAAAGAAATACAGCGAGGTAGTAAACTACACCACTTCGATTATCGACGACGTACAAAAAGAGCATCAACCCGAACTGGCGAAAATTGTTGGCGATTCGTATTTTCATTTGGGGCAGTATGAAAATGCCATTCCATACCTCGAAAGATATTTTAAAACATCGGGAACAAAAACACGGGAAGAAAATTACATCCTTGGATTTTGTTACTACCACACCAATAAATTTGCCGAGGCAGCCAAATTGCTTCAAAAAGCGGCTACCGGTGAAGACGAAATGACACAAAATGCTTACTACCATTTAGCCGATTGTTTTATCAAACTCGATGAAAAGGAAAAGGCAAAAACAGCCTACAATGCAGCATCCGAATTCAACTTCAACCCGGATATTAAAGAAGATGCGCTTTTCAGTTATGCCAAATTAACCTACGAACTGTCGTACTCACCATTCAACGAAACCATAAAAGCTTTCGACCGCTATATTGCAGAATATCCCAACTCCCCAAAAAACGCCGAAGCCTACAAAATTCTGGGCGAAGTGTACATGGTAACCAAAAACTATAAAGATGCTATTGAGTCGATTGAGAAAATACAAAACAAAACACCTGACATTTTAAAAGCTTATCAGCGTGTAACATTTTATCGCGGGTTGGAGTTGTTCAATAACCTGATGTACAACGAGGCAATCGAAAATTTCGATCTATCGCTGACCAATGGAAACTACAGCAAAGAAATAAAAGCACAAGCACTTTACTGGAAATCGGAAGCCCTGTACCGTGTGGGAGATTACGACAATTCAATCGCATCGTACAACCAGTTCGCACAAAGCTCGTCATCAGCAAACGATGCTGAAGCATTAAGTGCCGACTACAACATGGGATATGCTTATCTGAAAAATGATAACAAAGAAGCAGCACAACAACATTTCCGCAAATATGTGGAGAAAATGCAGGGCAAACGAACACCTAAAATTGCCGACGCCTACAACCGTATTGGCGATTATTATTTTCTGAATACAAACTATGCGCAGGCCATAGATAATTACGAACATGCCTACAACATAAAAATGCTGGAAGCCGATTATGCACTATTACAAATTGCGTTTTGTCAAGGGCTTCAGCGTAAACAACAAGACAAAATCAACAACCTGAACCTGTTGTTACGCGAGTTTCCCGAGTCGGATTACTACGATGACGCTTTGTACGAGCTGGGACGCGCGAACGAACGACTAGGCAAGAATTTCGAAGCCGTTCGCCAATATCAGGAGATTGTTAAAAATCATCCTAACAGCAATTACTACCGAAATGCACTATTGCAACTCGGATTGATAAATTACAACAATGGCGACTTTAACAAAGCCCTCAGTCAATACAAAGAAGTAGCCGAAAACTACAAAGGTACCCCCGAGGCTAATTCGGCTTTACAAGGTATAAAAAACTGTTACGTAGAACTAAACAATGTGGATGCATATTTCGCTTACGTAAAACGTTTGGGTGGCGACGTTAGCGTTAGTGCATCGGAACAGGATCAATTAACCTATTCGGCTGCAGAACGTGTTTATATGGCAGGAAATAATGATGCCGATGTTCAGCTGCAACAGTACCTAAATCAATATCCAAACGGAGCTTACTCAACCAATGCACATTTCTATCTGGCAGAATTAGAATACAAAGAAGGCAACTACGCGGAAGCTAATTCGCACTACTCGTTTGTAGCCAACCAACCCGATAATATTTTTACAGAACAAGCGCTTGCACGTGCGTCGGAGCTTACCTACAACGCCGGCGATTACGACACTGCACTAAATCTGTTTAATCGTTTAGAAGAAAAATCAACCGGAAAATGGAATTCGCTTCGTGCAAACACCGGCCAAATGCGTTGTCAGCTTGTCAAGCAAAATTATAAGGCAGTGATTGTATCTGCCGAAAAAGTAAACAAATCGGATGTAGCCAACGAAGCACTGAAAAAGGAGACCGATTATGCCATTGGGAAATCGAATTACGAATTGGGTAATTTAAGTTCGGCAATAAGTCCGTTACGCGATGTGGCAAAAGATACCAAACTGGAACAAGGAGCTGAAGCGAAATACCTCTTAGCTGAAATTTATTACCGTGACAATAACAAGGCAAAAGCCGAAAAGGAAATCGTTGATTTTATAGACAAAGGAACTCCGTATACCTACTGGCTGGGAAAAGCCTTTTTATTGCTGGCCAACATTTACGAAGATAGCGGCGACCAGTTTCAGGCAAAACATACCTTAAAAAGCCTTGCTGAAAACTACAACAACGACAACGATGGAATAAAAACAGAAGCGCAGCAACGCCTTAATGTTATTCTGGAAAAAGAAGCGCAACAGCAGCAAAACGCGGTAGACAGCTCGTTCCAAATGGAAATTAAACAAAACTAAAATTGCACAACATGTCTAAAACAACACGATATATTTTCACACTACTATTTATTGGGACCGCCATTTTTGCACAGGCGCAACAAGATACTACACTTACGAAAGAAGTTGAGGTTACCAAAGCTTACAAACCAACAATCTCGGATGCCAACAAACTAAACAGCATGCCGACAATTGAGGAAACGGAACACCAAAAACCAACGTTTAACTACAGCATTAACAGTAAGCCTGTTTTTAGCACATTTTCGGTGAATCCATTAAAAGCTGCCATTTTTAAAACATCAAAAAAAGAAGACAATGGTTACGGGTTGGTACGCGCTGGTTTGGGAACAACTTTCCGCCCTTACGGAGAGGTATTCTTTAACAACCAAAATTCAAAAAACTCGATGTTTGGCATTCACGCTATGCACCTTTCTTCTTTTGACGATATAAAGCTGGAAGGGGGCAATAAAGTGGATGCGCCATTTATGAAAAACGAAGTCGACCTTTTTGTAAAATATCAATTTCAGGACAATGTGCTTTCGGTGAATCTGGACTTTAAACACGATGCATTTAACTACTATGGCTATCCTGTAACTCGTATTCCTGATCCTTTGCTCGAAAACGGTCAAACCATTAATTATTTCGATACCAAACAGTCGTTTGCAAAAGGCGGTATCAATATCGGGCTTACAAATCCAACAGCCGAATACGATGATGCAACAATAGGATTTGATTTTACTTACCATTATTTTGGTACAAAAACCGACCAGCGCGAGCATTATGCCAATTTTATAGTGGACGTACAACAACCAATGATTACCGGTGTTGGACTACTCGAAGCAGGCATTTTATATACACGGGCCAGCGACATTTACCTTCAGGCTGATTCTACCTCGGGAAACCGCTCGCAAATAATTATACACGCAAAACCCGCGTGGTTTATCGGCAACGAAACAGCTAATATTAAACTCGGAGTAAACACCTGGTTTATTATGGTTTCAGACAAAGATACCGAAGCTGAAATTTCACCAAACATCCGCGCCAATTGGGTACCGGTTCCGGAATTGATTAATCTTTACGCCGGAATTGATGGTGATTACATTAACAATCACTATTCAAAAATTGCTTACGATAATCCTTTTGTCGATCCCGAACATGATGTAACGAATTCGTTCCAAAAGTTTCGTTTTTATGGTGGATTCGATGGCAAACTTTCACAAAAAACCAACTTTAAAATTTCGGCAGAATATGCCATTATCGACAATCAACCATTCTATTACCTTAGCGAAGCATTATATATTGATCCTGACTACAATCCTGCGCCATCAATTGTGGACAATACGTTTAAAGTTCTATACGATAATATCGACCGCTTAAAACTGAATGCAGAAGTATTTCATGCCTCGTCAGACAAAGTTGACTTAACGGCATCAGTAAATTATTACAACTACAAACTCGATGAGCAGGAAGAAGCCTGGAACCTGCCAAAATGGGATGCCAATTTTAATATTGGATACAAAGTAAACGAACAACTTAGTTTATCGGCCGATATCTTTTTAATGGGCGAAAGAAAAGCTTTGATAATTGAATATCCCGGAGACCCAAGACAGGATATTTCTCTTGCTCCAATTTACAAGTCAAACAATCTCGACACTGCTTTCGACCTCAATGTAAAAGGTAACTACCAAATCACCAGTCAATTTTCAGTATTTGCACAGTTCAACAACTTTGGTTTTCAAAAATATCAACGCTGGTTCGGATACCCCGTGCAAAGCTTTAATATGCTGGCCGGAATTAGCTATTCGTTCTAAGCGTAACGAACGAACAACTCAATTTGATAAAAGGGAGGCATTTGCGTCCCTTTTTTAGCATCCACGAATTGCATAGATTTCAAGAAAATGTTATTTCTACTTTAGATTATCCTTACTACACTAAAACTTGCGAAATTTGTAAAATTAGTAGACTCAGATTTTCAATTGGCTAAACTCTCATTCTGAGGTTAATATCTTGTTAAAAAATAAGGTCTTTTAACGCATTAAAAACAACAGTTTTCTGCCTATTTTTTATATATTTGTCACGTGATTATCAGATCATTTTTAGAACAAGATAAGAACTTGAAAATCAACTAGTTTTCTTCGAGAAGTTTTAAAGAATTTTTTGCGAGGGAAACTATTTTATTTTAGAGGATTTAATTTTAACAAACAGAGATGAGCGAAATTGAAAAAAATGAACTCCAAAACACAGGCAAAGGAAGCTATGGAGCAGATAGTATTCAGGTGCTTGAAGGATTGGAAGCAGTAAGAAAAAGGCCGTCGATGTACATTGGCGACACCAACGAAAAAGGGTTGCACCATTTGGTATACGAAGTGGTTGACAACTCGATCGACGAAGCATTGGCCGGTTACTGTAGCAACATTGAAGTTATTATTCATGAAGATAATTCCATCACAGTAAAGGATGATGGACGAGGTATTCCCACCGAAAAACATACTAAAGAAAATAAATCGGCGCTGGAAGTTGTAATGACAGTACTACACGCCGGTGGAAAATTCGATAAAGATTCGTACAAAGTATCGGGTGGTTTGCACGGTGTAGGTGTATCGTGTGTTAACGCACTTTCTACCTACCTGAAAGCAGAAGTACACCGCGAAGGGAAAATTTATGTACAGGAATATTCGGCCGGAAAACCAAAAGCTGATGTTCAGGTTGTTGGCGAAACCGACAAAACCGGAACACAAGTAACATTTGTACCCGACGGAAGCATTTTCCTTACTACAGAATACAAATACGAAATTCTGGCGGCTCGTTTGCGCGAGCTGGCTTTCCTGAATGCAGGAATCAAGCTGAAGATTACTGACAAACGTGTTGTAGAAGAAGACGGCTCGTTTAAATCAGAAGATTATTTTTCGGAAGCAGGATTGAAAGAATTTGTTGAATACCTTGACGGTACACGTGAAAAACTGATTGAGGAAGTTGTACACATTACCACCGAAAAAAATGATATTCCGGTAGAAATTGCACTGCAGTACAACACTTCATTCTCCGAAAATATTCATTCGTATGTAAATAACATTAATACGATTGAAGGAGGAACGCATTTAACTGGTTTTAGACGGGGTTTAACACGTACCTTGAAAAATTATGCAGATCAAAGCGGAATGCTCGCAAAACTGAAATTTGACATCAGTGGTGACGATTTCCGTGAAGGATTGACTGCAATTATTTCAGTTAAGGTTCAGGAACCACAATTCGAAGGACAGACCAAAACAAAGCTGGGTAACTCCGAAGTTAGTTTGTCAGTTGATCAGGCAACCAGCGAAGCACTGCAAAATTACCTGGAAGAAAATCCAAAGGCAGCCAAACAGATTGTACAAAAAGTAATTCTGGCAGCTCAGGCCCGTCATGCAGCGCGTAAAGCCCGTGAAATGGTGCAACGTAAAAACGCACTTTCAGGAGGAGGTTTGCCGGGAAAACTGAGCGACTGCTCTGAAAAAGATCCAGCTCAATGCGAAGTATTCCTTGTCGAGGGAGACTCGGCGGGTGGTACGGCCAAACAAGGCCGCGACCGCAGAACACAAGCCATTCTTCCACTGCGTGGTAAAATTCTGAATGTGGAAAAAGCCATGCAGCACAAGATCTTCGAAAACGAAGAGATCAAAAATATATTTACTGCTTTGGGGGTTACCATTGGAACTGAAGAAGACTCTAAGGCTCTGAATATGGCAAAATTAAGATATCATAAGATTGTGATTATGACGGATGCCGACGTGGACGGTAGCCACATCGCAACATTGATTATGACTTTCTTTTTCCGCTACATGAACGACCTGATAAAAAAAGGCCACGTTTATATTGCCACTCCACCTCTTTATTTAATTAAAAAAGGGAAAAGAGAATCGTATGCCTGGAATGAAAAACAGCGCCTTGAGCTGATTGAAGAGTGGGCCGATGGTAACGAAAGTGCTGTGCATACTCAACGATACAAAGGTTTGGGAGAGATGAATGCCGAGCAGCTTTGGTCAACTACCATGAATCCTGAGCAACGTACTTTGCAACAGGTAACTATTGACAACGCTGCTGAAGCCGATCATATTTTCTCCATGCTCATGGGCGATGATGTTCCACCTCGCCGTAAGTTTATTGAGGACCACGCTACCTACGCAAACATTGATGCGTAATAAGTTTGAAGAACAAATAGCGCAGCGAGGGATTCCCCACTGCTGCTAATTTTTATAAAATATTGAGTTAAAATCCGGGATTGTATCCCGGATTTTTTCGCTCTTCTAATTACCCGAAATATGAACATCTGTGTTTTCTGCTCATCAAGCAATGCTATAAACGAAAAGTACTTTGAGGCCGCACAAAATCTGGGCGAGATAATTGGTAAAGGCGGCCATAGTTTAATAAATGGTGGTGCCAATGTTGGCCTGATGGAAACGGCTACCATCGCTGCCAGCAAAGCAGGTGCAAAAACAGTGGGCATTATTCCCGAAAAGATGATCGGCAGGTCGCTGGCCTCCAACAACTCGCACGAAGTAATAATTACCACCGATATGATGGAGCGGAAAGCAAAAATGCGCGATATGTCGGATGCCTTTATTGCATTGCCCGGTGGTTTCGGAACATTGGAAGAAATACTGGAGGTTATTACACTACGTCAACTCTCCTACCACCATAAACCAATTGTTTTTGTTAATACCAATAATTTTTTCGACCATCTGTTTAAACAATTTGAGCTCTCGTATGTCGAATTATTTGCAAAGGATGTTTACCGAAAATTATATTTTGTAACCGAGACACCGGAAGAAGCGATGAAATACATAGAAAATTACGAAGAAGTAGAGCTTGATTCAAAATGGTTTAAGGTACCCGAAAAATAATTGGTTGAATTTGTAATTATCAATACGATAAATTGTCGTATTATTTGCAGGTTCTGTCAAGCATACTGACATAATTACAGTTGTAACCGATTTTATTTTCACTTTTTAACACTACAAGTAATTGCGTGTTAAATTATGCAAAATAGCGGCAAACACTGGTAGGCAAGCAAAACAGTGGCAATAAATTTGCGTTCTTATTTACCATAGAAAACAAGAACGTTTTAAAAATTTTAAGTTATGAAAAGAGTAGGAAGAATTTCGCTGACATTTTTACTTGTTATAGCAGGTGCCTTTGTAGGAGTTTGGGCTTACAGCACTTTTTTCGACAAGCCACAGGTTGTAACAGTAAAAGAAGAGCAAGCAGCACAATTTGTTAATTACCCAGCAGACAGTGAACAACAGTTACCCGATTTAACTTTTGCCGCCGAAAAATCAATTCATGCGGTAGTTCATATTGCCACAAAATCAGTTCGTACTGGTCAGTGGTCAAGCGGGAATCCACTATTAGATGAGTTTTTTGGTCTGCAAAGGCAACAGCCACAAGTGAGACAAGGATTTGGATCAGGTGTTATTATGTCGAAAGACGGATATATTATTACCAATAACCACGTAATTGAAGATGCACAGGAAATTAAAGTAATATTAAACGACAAACGCGAATTTGATGCACGTTTAGTTGGTACTGATCCATCAACCGATATTGCCCTGTTAAAAGTTGACGCAGAAGATTTACCCTATTTAACTTATGGTAATTCTGATAATCTGAAACTTGGTGAATGGGTTTTGGCCGTTGGTAACCCTTTTAACCTAACATCAACAGTAACTGCAGGTATTATTAGCTCGCAGGGACGAAATCTGGGAATTAATCAGGATCAGTATCGAATCGAGTCATTTATTCAAACCGATGCGGCAGTAAACCCAGGAAATAGTGGAGGAGCACTGGTAAATCAACAAGGAAACCTGGTTGGTATTAACACAGCAATTGCCTCTCGTACGGGTTCATACTCTGGATATTCTTTTGCCGTACCTGTTTCGATTGTAAAAAAAGTTGTTAAAGATTTAATGGAATTTGGAGAGGTACAACGTGCATTACTCGGCGTAAATATTGGCGATGTTGATGCAGAAATTGCTGAAAAACTGAACCTTGATAAAGTGGAAGGTGTTTATATAGGTGGAGTCGTTGAGAACGGAGCTGCCAACGAAGCTGGCATAAAAGAAAAAGATGTAATCATCAGTGTTGATGGAGACAAAGTAAAAACAGCAGCCGAGCTACAGGAAAAAGTTAGTCAGTACCGTCCAGGCGACAATGTAGATATTGTTGTAATTAGAGACAATGAAAAGAAACAATTTACCGTTACCTTGCGTAACAAACATGGTGACACTGAAATAGTACGCGACAATGTAACCGTACTTGGTGCCGAGTTTGAAGCAGTAAGTAACAGTGTTAAAGAAGATTTGGGAATCAGAAATGGAATAATGATAACCAATCTTGAGAAAGGAAAACTTAAAGATGCTGGTCTCAAAAAAGGTTTTATTATTACTTCGGTAAACAAAAAACCCATTTACGAGGCATCAGATTTTAAGAGAGAAGTTGGAAATGCGAGAGGGGGAATTCTGGTTGAAGGTGTTTACCCGAATGGTGAATCAGCATACTATGTTTTTGGGGTTGAACGTTAACATTCAAAGAACACAACCTTTAACTTTGTATTAATTACAAAATAGGATGCGCTTTCTCCTTGACCATTAGATATTAATGTTCTATATTTGCACGATTTTTTAAGGATTATATATGAGACAACTAAAGATCACAAAGTCGATCACTAACCGTGAAAGTGCCTCTTTAGATAAGTATTTGCAGGAAATTGGTAAAGAAGAGCTGATTACTGTAGAGGAAGAAGTGGAGTTAGCACAGCGGATTAAAAAGGGCGATCAGGCAGCTTTGGAGAAACTTACAAGAGCAAACCTTCGATTTGTAGTATCGGTGGCAAAGCAGTACCAAAATCAGGGACTAAGCTTACCCGACTTAATTAACGAAGGAAACCTTGGTTTGATTAAAGCAGCTGAGAAGTTCGATGAAACTCGCGGTTTTAAATTCATTTCTTACGCAGTATGGTGGATTCGCCAATCTATTCTTCAAGCGCTCGCTGAGCAGTCGCGTATAGTTCGTTTGCCCCTGAACCAGGTCGGTTCCTTGAATAAGATCAATAAGGCTTATTCAAAATTTGAGCAAGAACACGAACGTAAACCGTCGCCTGAAGAGTTAGCTGAAACATTAGAGCTACCTGCTGATAAGGTTTCTGATACATTAAGAGTATCGGGAAGACATGTATCGGTTGATGCACCATTTGTTGATGGTGAAGATAACAGTCTTCTTGACGTATTGGTAAACAACGATTCGCCAAATGCCGACAAGAGCCTTATCAACGAATCTTTGGCTAGAGAAATTTTTCGCGCATTAGCAACTTTGACTGAGCGAGAAAGTGACATCATCAAACTGTTTTTTGGCATAGGGTGCCAGGAAATGACATTAGAGGAAATCGGTGAACGATTTGGATTAACCCGTGAAAGGGTAAGGCAGATAAAAGAAAAGGCTATCAGACGATTAAGACATACATCGCGTAGCAAATTATTAAAATCATATCTGGGCTAAGAAGAAAAAAGAAAGGTTGTCATTACAAAATGGCAACCTTTTTTATTTAGTCAAGTGGAATCTCAATAACATCAGGTTTGTCCCCCTCCCCCGCATCATTTTTCTCAACACCATCCTTCTCTTCTTCTCCATTATTCTTATTTGTACTTTTACTTGCAATTAATGCCCAGGCCATAATTAAACTTGTAGCAATAATTACAACAAATAATACCGCTGCTTCAAACCTCTCAGCTCTTAACGATTCAGGAATTGCGAAAAACAAAAGAATGGTAATAAGTCCCTTTGGGGCTATAAATGTTTGTGGTAGAGGTGAATCTTTTCGCTCAACAACATAGAACAACCCAAACCGTAAAATGTAGGTAACTACCAGAAAGATAACGCTAATCAGCCAAACCTTCCAACTAAACAGCGAAGCCAGTGGTAAGGTCATTCCAAAAACTACAAAGAAAAAGGTACGTACTAAAAATGCTGTTTCTTTGGTAATCATTTTAAACTGATCGAAAACACTATCAATTCGTGTGTCGTTTAACCACTCCCGGAGCCTTCCGAAAAGCAAAACTTTATAATTGCGCAGCAGTAAGCCAAACATTAAAATTATAATTAATGATGAGAGATGAAACATTTTTCCCACGGCATACAGCAATACCAGCACGGCCAAAAACAAGAAAAATTTAGCATCGCCTTTAATATTTTGAATAATGTAAAGTAAACCGTAACACAGCACCACCGAAATAACAAGCGTAAGTACAATATTACTTCCAATAGCCAAACTAAGCTGGCGCATCCCTTCAACATTAAGGTTTTCAACAATCATGTAAAACACCATAATGCCCAGAATATCAGAGAAAGTACTTTCGTAAATTAAAAACTCGCGTTTGTATTTTGTAAGATTGGCAACACTTGGGATGATTATCGCACTACTCATTATTGAAAGTGGTAACGCGTAAACCAGTGCCGGCAAGAAATAAATTTCAGGGATAAAAAACTGAATAATAAATGCGATTGAGACAGCTGTTAATCCCAACGATAAAGAAGCGATAGTAAACGATTTCCATATAAGTGGCCAGTTTTCCTTCTTCAACTCAAGATCGAGAGCAGCTTCCAGAACAATCATTATCAACCCAACAATTCCTAATACTTCAAGTGCCCAGAAATAATCAGGCTCCATTTCAAAGTATTTCATTAACTGCTGTACTCCAACACCTAGCAATATTAAAATCAACACACTAGGCACGTTGGTTTTCCGCGAAAACATATTCGTAAAAAAAGAAAATATAATAATAACACAAAGGCCAATTAAAAAGAGGTATGCATTCATAGAGAAAACTTTGTTTTAAGATACACAAACAGTTGGATAATGCAATTGTTTTAATGAAAAACAGTGGCTTTTATCTTTCTGTTAAAAACACTTCATACTCAGCAAATACTAATAGTGTAGCTACAAAAAATATATTCCCTTGCAGGTAGATTTCTTTATCAATAATTCCAATATCGCGCATGCTTTTTAAAACTTCCGACCAGAAAATATCCGCTGCATGTACTTCTTTATACTACTAAATCAATTCATGGATATTTTAAAATTTTACCGCAGCATTTATACCCTTTTCCTAACGAGCTTTTTTAAATGCGTTATATGTTCTTTTACCATAAATTGCGATTACAACAAAGCAGATAAAAGGCAAAATAAATGAAAAGTTAACCGCAGGAAGCGATCCGATAGTGCCCTGATCGATAATTAGCCCCTGCAGCGGCGGCATTAGTGCTCCGCCTACAATAGCCATTACCAAACCGGCAGCACCAAGCGTTGCATCGTCGCCAACATCTTCAAGCGCAATTCCGTATATGGTTGGGAACATCAACGACATAAAAGCCGAAGTGGCTACAAGCAAATACAGCCCCATCATTCCCTGAATTAAAACTACGCCTGCGGTTGTGCATATTCCTCCTATTGCAAAAAGCAATAACATATAACGGGCGTTCAGGTATTTCATTAAAAAAGTACTGATAAACCGACTAGCTATAAAAATTGCCATGGCGATAATATTAAAATCCTGGGCCTTTGCTTTTGGGATTCCCAGGTTATCGGCATATTGAATAATAAAAGTCCAGCACATGATTTGCGCTCCCACATAAAACACCTGGGCAATTACTCCTTCCCGGTATATTTTATTCCGGAATAACCGTTTTGCCGAGTGCCACGGATGAATTTCATTATCGGCGCTTTCTCGCTTAGGCATTTTTGCAACTGCAATTATTACCAACATAACAATTACCACAAACCCCAGAATTACATACGGATTGCGTATTACAGACAGGTCGTTCGTGCGAATAGCTGCTTTTTCAGCTACATTTAAAGTATCGAAAATAAGGTTTCCTGCAGCATCCCGCTTATCCGACTCTAACGACGATAGAATTAGTTTTGATGCTACAAACATTCCCAAAATCGATCCCATTGGATTAAACGACTGTGCCAGGTTTAAACGACGCGTTGCTGTTGCCGGATCTCCCATCGATAAAATATATGGATTGGCAGTGGTTTCCAGGAAAGCCAAACCGAAAGTAAGGATGTAAAGTGACATCAGGAAGAAACCAAAAATTTCGTATTGCGCAGCCGGAAAGAATAAAAGTGCACCAACGGCGTACAAAGCAAGCCCAATAATAATTCCGGTTTTATAAGAATATCGTTTTATAATTAAAGCCGCCGGAATTGCCATAGTAGCATAGCCCCCATAAAATGCGAACTGCACCATAGCTGCTTTTGCATTGGATATTTCCATTACCGTTTGAAACGCGGCAACCATCGGGTTAGTCAAATCATTGGCAAATCCCCAAAGGGCAAATAAACTGGTGATAAGTATAAACGGAACAAGAATTTTCTTGTCCACAACAATTGCTTTAGTTTTATTCATTGGTTTAATAGTTTTACTAAAATATTAGTAGTTAGTACAGTTTTAACAAACTGCACGGAAGAGTACCGAAAACGACTTTTTACAGGTACTCAGACTTATTATTAGCTTTTAGTTGTTCAACAATCTTTTTTATATCCTCGGCATTATCGCGCTTGCATACCAGGGTTGTATTTCCGTCGCGAACAACAATTACATCATCAAGACCAACCACAGCAACCAGTCCATCGTCGGTAGACACGTACGAGTTTTTCGAATCTAAAAATATAGCCTCTCCCATTCCTGCATTGCCATTTTCATCCTTTTTATCAGTTTGATAAACCGATTCCCAACTTCCCAGATCATTCCAATCGAAATTTCCTTCAACCAGGTAAATGTTTTTAGCGTGCTCCATAATACCGTAATCAACCGAAATACTTTCAACAGCACGATAAATAGTATCAAGAGTTTCAGGATATGCAGGCTTGCCAAAATCAGCCTGAATTTTGCGCAAATCAGCATACAACTCTGGTGCAAATTCTTCAACCGCTTTCAGAAAAACAGATACTTTAAAAACAAATAACCCGCTGTTCCAATAAAAACCACCTTGCTTCAGGTAATCTGTAGCAGTTGCCTCATCCGGTTTTTCCACAAAACGTTCCACTTTAAACTGCTTTATTTTTTCGTTGCCGGTAATATCTTCGGCCGTTTGTACATAACCGTAACCCGTTGCCGGATAAGTAGGCGTAATACCAAGCGTAACAATACCATCGCGCTCGTTGGCAATCTTTGCAGCGGCCAAAACAGTATCTTCAAACAAAATAGTATTTGTAATTAAATGATCCGATGGAGAAACCACCATCACGCCATCAGGATTTTCGCGCTCAGCATACATAGCAGCCAAACCAATACATGGCAAGGTATTTCTGCCAATCGGTTCGTAAATCAGGTTTTCTTTGGGCAGCATCGGAGTTTGTTCCTCCAGCACTTTTGCCTGCGTTGCACTTGATACGATGTAGATATTTTCTTTTTTTGTGAATGTTGCAAATCGCTCAACAGTGTCCTGAAGTAGCGATTGTTCACCAAAAATATTCAGGTATTGTTTTGGTTTTGCCGTTTTACTGCGTGGCCAGAATCGTGTTCCCGATCCTCCTGCCATGATTAGGGTATACAAGTCTTTCATATAGTTTTAATTGTAAGTTTATCACATCGACAGATAAAACGAGCCAAGTCATTTTCACGTGTATTGGTACACTCTTTCGCCCATTTTATGCTGAAATTTATTTTTGATTCGCAATGTAATAAATTGCCCCGACAAGCCACGGCAAGATGGAGGTTTAAATTTCAGAAAATATTCACGGATATGTTACAGATGTTTAATCCCTGACCGGATTATATTCTTTAGCTTCAACTTCGCCATTGGCAACACGAAGCGCATTAACAGCCAATGCTTCCAGCTCATCTTCTCCAGGATAAACAAACACCTCGGAAATAAATCCGGTTTTATTTCGAATGTAGGTCTCCAGTTGTTTATTATAAGCCAAACCTCCGGTTAATATTATTCCGTCGACTTTTCCCTCCAATACAACGGCCATTTCTCCGATCATTTTGGAAACCTGGTAAAACAAAGCTTCCTGAACTACCTTTGCTTTTTCGTCATCTTTCTCCACTCGTTTCTCCACTTCCAAAGCGTCGTTTGTGCCCAGGTAAGCAACAAAACCACCTTCGCCAACCACCATTCGGCGAATTTGCTCCTGCGAAAACTTTCCGCAAAAACAAAGATCTACAACCTGGCCAACAGGCAAAGTTCCCGAGCGTTCCGGGCTAAAAGCCCCTTCCCCATCGAGTGCATTATTTACATCGATAACACGACCTTTTTTATGTGCACCTACTGAGATACCACCACCTAAATGCGCAATTATTAAACACATTTCATCGTAGTTCTTTCCCATTTTTTTAGCATGTAAACGAGCTGTAGCTTTTTGGTTTAATGCATGAAAAATCGACTGTCTTTTGAAACGTGGATGACCCGCAAAACGCGCCACTTCATCCATCTCATCGGTTACTACCGGATCGGCAATAAAAGCTTTTGCATTTGGAATTTGCAGCGCAATATAATCTGCCAGCATAGCTCCCAAATTGCTGGCATGATGCCCCATTACCCCCTGGCGCAAATGGTCGAGCATCAGATTATTTACTTTGTACACGCCCGATTCCAACGGATAGGTCAGTCCGCCCCTGCCTATTATGTATTTTATGGCATCCACTTCAATGCCTTCTTCAACCAAAGCATCAATAATTAAACCTTTTCGAAAAGCAAACTGATCGATAATATTTTTATAACGAAGTAGCTGCTCAAGCGGATGCCGAATGGTTTTGGTAAAAACACATTCCTTTTCGTTATAAACAGCAAATTTGGTGGAGGTAGAACCTGGATTTATAGCTAGAACCTGATGCATAGAATCAATTAACATATACTTGCGTTGTAACTTACGATAGAAGCAAGTGCAACTGAATTTAATTTTGTTTTACGGCTATCTCCGCGCGATGAAACCACTGCTGGCACTTTCGCTCCGGCAACTATTCCCGCCATTTCTGCCTTAGCCAGTTTTGAATTTGTTTTGTAGAAAACGTTAGCCGCATCAATATTTGGAAAAAGCAAACAATCAGCATCGCCTGCAACCGGCGAGGTAAAACCTTTTACTTCGGCCGAATCGGCGTTAATAGCAACATCAAGTGCCATGGGGCCGTCAACCAAACCTCCTTCAATTTGGCCATGCTCCGACATTTTTGCAATTGTAGCTCCATCCATACACGACTGAATAGAAATAATTATCTGCTCGGTAGGTGCAATTACTGCAACTTTTGGCTGTTCAACCCCCAACGATTTTGCCGTACAAATGAGGTAATTGGTCATTAATATTTTTTGTTTCAGATCAGGATAAGGCAACACTGCTGCATCGCTAAATACGAGCAGTTTATGGTAATTCGGGTTATCCATTACCGAAACGTGGCTTAAGGTTCCTTTTGCAGGAATAAGGTTGTTCTCTTTCCTTAGCAATGCACGCATAAACTTATCGGTTGATAGCATTCCTTTCATCAACACATCGGCCTTGTCTTCATGAATAAGCTCCACGGCAATGTCAGTAGCTTCGCGAATTGATTTGGCATCATAGATTTGATAATCCGAGCTATCAATCCCCAACTTCTTGCACGATTCTTCAATAATCGATCTGTCACCGGTTATTATCGGTATTACAAACCCCAACTCAACTGCATCATGCATGGCTTCCAGCGTACTTACATCAACACCGTTAACAGCCACAACGCGCTTAGGAGGTTGCCTTTTTACGACTTCAAGAAGTTCTGTAAAATTGTTTATACTCATTGTTTAGCTATTTTAGCCCGAAGTTACTACGTATGAAGTTCTCAAGCGATAACTTTTCTCAGTAATTTTTATGTTGTAAACCACCTCTGAAAATTTCAAACTTAGAATTAGTATTCAGCGACTTAGTATTTAATAAGAATCTGAAATCTTTTACCCCTTAAAACTTGAGTTTTGCCATTTCTTTAAAACCAGAGATTTGTGCACATTATCATTTTCAATTCAACAAATCGTGAACCATACAAAATACAAATGTGTTTTAACAAAGTGGATTCTATATAAAGATAGAAAAGAGACCTGTCTTAATCAAGTGAAAATCAATGTTTCTCAATCAATAGTATGGTGTTTTATAATATATCAAAATCTTTCCATCACAACATATTTTATACTATTTTCAATCTTTGTAATATTAAGTTGTTTATACATGTTCAACTTGATTTCAAATCGACCATACTTCGCACTTACAATGTACTTCGACAAAACATCCGAAGTAAATTTTCCTGCAAAAAGCAAAAACACATTTTCACCGGAAAAGTATTGTGCTCAAGGCATTATTTAAGAGCTCCTGTAGTTTCTACGGAGCCACCATTATACTCGATTCATTTTATTAATTAACCAATAGATAGCTACGATGGAAAATAAAATCACAAGTTTAGCCGAGTACTTGCAGAAGTACAAGGAAAGTGTGGCTGACCCTGATAATTTTTGGGGCAAAATAGCCGAGAGTCATTATTGGCGTAAGAAATGGGATCAGGTTCTCGATTACAAATTTGAAGGGGACGGCGCTCCCGATGTAAATTGGTTTGTAAACGGCAAACTGAACATCACCGAAAATATTTTTGAGCGCAACATGTTTATGCGAAAAGATCAGATTGCGATTATTTGGGAACCCAACGACCCAAAAGAACCGGAGATTAAACTTACCTACAGCGAATTGTTTGATAAGGTAAAACAGTTTGCCAACGGATTAAAAAAGATTGGCGTTAAAAAAGGCGACCGTGTTGCGCTGTACCTGCCCATGGTGCCCGAACTTGCCATTGCAATGCTTGCCTGTGCCCGGATTGGAGCTATTCATTCTATAGTTTTTGCAGGATTCTCGGCAACGGCACTGGCCGACCGTATTAACGATGCAGAGGCAAAAGTTGTAATTACTTCCGACGGTGGGTTTCGTGGCACCAAATCAATACCATTAAAAAGCATCGTCGACGAAGCTGTTGAAAAATGCCCATCGATTAAAACAACCGTCGTTCTAAAACGTACCGAAGAAGAAATTCAATGGATAGAAGGAAGAGATATCTGGTGGCACGATTTGATTGCTGGCGTTGATTGCGAAAACAAAGCAGAAACAATGGATGCTGAGGATGTACTTTTTATCCTTTACACATCAGGCTCTACCGGAAAACCCAAAGGAGTAGTGCACACTACTGCCGGCTACATGGTTTATGCCGAATATACATTCAAAAATGTGTTTCAATACAGCGATGACGATGTTTACTGGTGTACCGCCGATATTGGTTGGGTAACCGGTCACTCGTATATTGTTTATGGCCCATTGTTAACCGGAGCCACTACCATTATGTTCGAGGGTGTTCCGACCTGGCCTGATGCCGGGCGCTTTTGGGAAATTGTAGATAAATACAAAGTCAACCAGTTTTACACCGCACCTACTGCCATTCGAGCACTAGTGGCACAAGGCAACGAATGGGTAACTAAACACGACCTGAGCTCGCTAAAAGTACTAGGGACCGTTGGAGAACCCATCAACGAAGAGGCCTGGCGGTGGTACCACGACCTTGTGGGTAAAGGCCGATGCCCGATTGTAGATACCTGGTGGCAAACCGAAACCGGTGGAATTATGATTACGCCGCTGGCAGGAATTACACCTACCAAACCTTCGCTGGCAACCTTGCCGCTACCGGGAATTCAGCCGGTACTGCTCGATCATGAAGGAAACGAAATAAAAGGTAACAGTGTTGAGGGAATTCTTTGCATGAAATATCCATGGCCGGGTATGTTGCGTACCACCTGGGGCGATCATCAACGATGCTACCAGACTTACTTTGCATCTTTCCCGGGATATTATCTCACGGGAGACGGCGCCAAACGCGATGAAGAAGGCTACTACCGCATTATCGGACGCATCGACGATGTTATTAACGTTTCAGGACACCGCATTGGTACTGCCGAAGTGGAAGATGCCATTAACCAACACCCCAAAGTCGTTGAATCGGCTGTAGTTGGCTATCCGCACGAAATTAAAGGAGCCGGTATTTACGCCTACGTTATTTGTGAAGATATGACCGATGCTGAACTGGATAATATTGAATCGGAAATAAAGGCCACCGTAAATAAATTCATCGGCCCTATTGCCAAACCCGATAAGATCCAGATTGTGAGCGGTCTGCCAAAAACAAGGTCTGGGAAAATTATGCGGCGTATTCTGCGTAAAATCGGAGAAGGCGATGCTACCAACCTTGGTGACACCTCTACTTTACTTGATCCGGGCGTAGTTGATCAAATTATCGACGGAGCAAAAGTTGAAGTAAAACGATAAACAAAACAAAAGACATTTTCACCACGAGATTGTCTTTTTGTTTTCTCACCACCGTCGTGCAATGACTGAAATAGTGAAACGAACAAATCATTATACATCAGAGCAGACTTGACGCGACATCTCATTAACAACCTTTATTTTAAATGGAAGGGATTTTTTGTGGTTTATTGGCCATATTTGAAGTAACAAATGAAACCCAGGAAAAAACAGTTTCACCTATCTGGATACGATAAACAATAGCTCACCAACTTTCCAAACAGCTCACAAATAAAGACACCTTGATCTGTCAGGGTGTCTTTATTTTTACCTATTTCATGCGTTTTCATGTTCTAAAACACGGCTAAATTTTATTGTTCTGCAACATATTTTTCCGAAAAACAACAAAAATGGCCGCTCAACAAGCTTACTAGTTGAATATTACACCATGTTTTCTGCTAAAATTAAAACATTACATTTCATTTTAGAACTCGGTATTTTTTCATGAAATTTATAACGGATTTCGGTCAACTATTAAAATCAACAGAATACTGACACCTGATTAAAACCAAAAAGCGAAAAAACATGGCCATAAAAAAACTCGATAGCATTTTCCGACCAAAACGAATTGCCCTGGTTGGTGTTTCAAATACCCCCGACAGTGTTGGAGGAATCACCTTACGAAACTTAGTGGGAGGCGGATTTAACGGTGTGGTTTATCCGGTAAATCCACGTCGCGAGGCAGTCTTTGGAATTCCATGTTACCCCGATGTAAAAAGCCTGCCCAAAACACCCGATTTGGCTGTTATTATGACTGCTGCAGAAACAGTTCCTCAATTGGTTCGCGACTGTGGCGAGGCCGGAATTCATGGGGTAATCATTATGTCGGCAGGGTTTAAGGAAATAGGAGATAATGGTAAAAAACTGGAAGAACAGGTGAAAGTCGAAAAAGCCAGATTCCCCGATATGCGAATCGTAGGCCCCAACTGTCTGGGCATTTTAGTTCCGGGACTAAATATGAATGTAAGTTTTGCTCAAACAATGCCTAAAAAAGGCCACGTTGCATTCATTTCGCAATCGGGCGCGCTGTGTACCTCTGTGCTCGACTGGGCTTACGAATCCAATATTGGCTTTTCCAATTTCGTTTCCATCGGTAATTCAATGGACGTAAGTTTTGGCGATTTGATCGATTATTTTGGACAGGATCCAAATACCAAATCCATTGTGCTTTATGTTGAATCCATAGCCAATGCCCGTACATTTATGTCGGCAGCAAGGGCTTTTTCGCGCGAAAAACCGATTATCGTATACAAATCAGGTCGTTATCCCGAATCAGCTGCCGCTGCCGCATCGCACACCGGGGCAATGGCTTCAGAAGATTCGGTTTACGATGCTGTATTCCGGCGGGCAGGTTTGGCAAGGGTTTTCGAATTTGGAAACATCTTCGATTTTACCGATCTGGTAGGCCGTAAACGTATTCCGAAAGGAAACAGGCTGGCAATTGTTACAAACGCCGGAGGCCCGGGCGTAATGGCAACCGACTCGCTGCTTTCGATGGGAGGAAGTCTGGTAAAACTAACTGAAGAAACCATGCAGAAACTGAACGATTATCTCCCCTCATTCTGGTCGCACGGTAATCCTGTTGATGTGCTAGGAGATGCAACTCCTGAACGATTTGCCAAAGCCGCAGAAATTGTTCTGGGAGATAAAGAGGTTGATGCCGTGTTGGTACTGCTCACGCCACAAGCCATGACTGACCCAACAGCCACAGCTCAAGCCATTGCCAATATGTCGAAAAATACAACAAAGTCGATTATGACATCGTGGTTGGGTGGTGCTGCAATGCACGAAGGCATCCAAATCCTCAACCAAAACGGCATCTCGAATTACCCGGCACCAGAGCAGGCAATCCGGGCATTTATGACACTTTCTGATTATTCCGAAAATCAGCAAATATTGTACGAAACGCCACGCGAAGTTCCGGTTTCGTTCCAGTACGACCGCAACGTACTTCGCCAAAAATACCTTACCCAGGTATTCCCAAAAGCGAAAGTTTTAAACGAGGATGATTCCAAAATGCTGGTGAACGATTACGGTATTGATACCACTCACCCAACTCCGGCGGCTAATGAAGATGAAGCGGGAAAAATTGCCGAAGAAAAAGGTTATCCCGTGGTGCTTAAAATATATTCACCTGATATTATCCATAAATCGGATGTTGGAGGAGTTGCACTGAATATTGAAAACGAAGAAATGGTTCGGGCAACCTTCCGCAACATGGTAAAAACAGCTGCAGAAAAACGACCCGAAGCCAAAATTGAAGGTGTTACCGTACAAAAAATGGTGGATACCAGAGATGGTATCGAACTGATTGTCGGAACAAAAAAGGATCCGGTTTTTGGAACAGTAATGTTAGTTGGCATGGGTGGTACAACCGCCGAACTGTTTAAGGATCAACGTTTAGAATTCCCTCCTTTAAACGAGCACCTGGCCCGCCAAATGCTTAAGTCGCTAAAACTTTATCCGCTGCTGAAAGGCTGGCGCGGAGATGCACCTAAAAACATCGATAAACTTATTGAGGTACTCATCCGCATGTCGTACCTGGCTGCTGATTACCCGGAAATTGAAGAACTGGATATAAATCCCCTTATTGTTACGCCAGAAGATGTAATTGCACTTGATGCCCGGATTGTTGTTGATGAAGAATTGTTGACTAATCCGGTAAAAGAATACTCGCACCTGATAATGCGCCCCTACCCGGAAAGCCTTATAAAGGAAGCGACTTTACGCGATGGAACGCCAATTACACTGCGCCCCATTCGTCCCGAAGACGAGCCTATGTGGCTTGAATTACTGGGAAGTTGTTCAAAAGAATCCATCTACCACCGTTTCCGATACGACTTTTATTTCGATTCGCACGAAGTGGCTTCACAGTTTTGCTTTATTGATTACGACCGCGAAATTGCCATTGTTGCCGAACACGAAAAAGAAGATGGTAACAAAGAGCTAATTGGCGTAGGGCGTTTGATTGCCGACCCCGATGTGGAAATTATGGAATACGCCGTATTAATTACCGACAAGTGGCAAAAGAAAGAGCTTGGATTAACATTGACCAGCTACTGTCTTGAAATTGCTAAAGCGCGCGATATTAAAAAGCTGGCAGCCGAAACCACCCGCGACAATAAACCGATGATATCTGTTTTCCGAAAACTGAATTTTAAGATTCGTTTTAACGAAGACACCACAGTATCGGTAAACAAAGATCTGGAGCAGGAATAAAAACCTTTTACTATAAATATTGTTATCTCCCGGTAAACAGCAACGTTTCCGGGAGTTTTAAATTCTATGAATTCTACGAAACTAACAAAATCACTGGTCGACAAACTCTGGCAGGCTTCACACCTTATCCGAAAATCGAGATATGCCGTGGCGTTTACCGGTGCCGGTATTTCTGTTGAAAGTGGAATCCCGCCTTTCCGGGGCGAAAATGGCTTATGGAACACTACCCATCCTATTTTTCTTGAAATTGAATATTTTCAGAAAAAACCACTTCAGTCGTGGAAAAAAATAAAGGAAATATTTTACGACAGTTTGGGCGATGCCAAGCCCAATATTGCACATATTATGCTGGCAAAAATGGAAGAGCGAAGTTTTGTTGAAACCGTTATTACGCAAAATATCGACCACCTTCACCAAAAAGCCGGAAGTAAGTATGTTTACGAACTTCACGGCACCTATAAACAGTTAATTTGTACCGAATGCAGCACGGAATACGACATGAGTTTTGCCAACCTGAATTACCTCCCTCCCACTTGTTTTGTATGCAAAGGCATTTTAAAACCCGATATGGTTTTTTTTAACGAACCTATTCCGTCTTTTGCAAAGAAACGTTCGTTCGAAGAAGCAGCAAAAGCCGATGTTCTGCTGATAATTGGAACAAATGCCGAAGTTTTACCAGCTGCTGAAATTCCGATGGTAGCCAAAAAGAATGGCGCAAAAATCATTGAGATAAATATAGAACCATCGCATTTCACCGATACGGTTACCGATATCTTCCTGCAAATGAAAGCCACCGAAGCTATGGGCGAATTGGGCCGCTTATTATATCTTTAATTCAAGTTGCCCGACAAAACAGCTTTCAAAATTATATATTTGCCCTCACAAACTGTTTTTATACAAAAATGAAAAAATCTTACCTTTTATTACTACTTCTCCCACTCGTATTATTTTCATGTTCGTCGGGCAAAAAAGCGCTGCAACGCGGCGATTATTACCAGGCCATTTCAAAAGCAGTTGAGCGTTTAAGATCAAACCCAACCAACGACAAAGCATTAGACGTATTAGAAGAAGGCTACCCTATGGCTATGGAGTGGTCGCAGGAAGAAATTGATCTGACTTTGACATCAAACGAAGCGTTTAAATGGGAGCGCACCATTTCTTTAATGAAGCGTGTAAATGCAATGAGCGATCAGATTAGGAGCACTCCGGCGGCGCGCAAAATATTTCCCAATCCAAAATCGTACACTTCAGAATTAAATATGGCCTATCAAAAAGCGGCTGAAGACCGTTACCTAGCTGGATTACACTTTTTGGAACAGGAATCGCGAGAAAGTGCACGAACAGCCTACGATCATTTTGAAAGGGCTGACCAGTGGATTCCGGGCTATAAAGACACCCATGAGAAAATGGCCATTGCCAAAGAACTGGCAACCGTAAATGTAGTTGTTGAGGCAGTTACAGTACGCACAAAAACTTACCAGCTTAGTTCAGAGTTTTTTTACAACCAGGTATTTGAATACCTGAATAACCAATTCCCTACGAATGGTTTTGTAAACTTTTTTTCGCCAAAACAGGCCGAAAATTTTGAGTTAAATCCTGACTTTGTTGTGCGTATGGAATTTTACGATTTTTCGGTGGGTAACCTTGTGCGTAATGAAAAAGAAGAGAGCCTTACCAAAAAGGTAAAAGTACCGCTTACCGATAGTACGTTTGTAAATAAAACGTACCGTGCAAAACTAAAAACATATACCGACGAGGTAATTTCAGGTGGACGCCTGAATTACCGGATTGTAGATTTTCAGAACGATAAATTGTTGCGCGACAACCTGATTCCCGGATCATTTACCTGGGTAAACCAATATGCACTTTTTGCAGGCGACGAACAAGCCTTAAGCGATGCGCAATATGCACTCACCCAGCAAAAAGCGGTACCGTTGCCTCCTCATCAGGATTTGTTTATTGAGTTTACAAGGCCAATATACAAACAACTTACCGACGAGTTGTATCGTTTTTTCAGGCGATACAGGTAAGCCGAAAGTCAAATATTAAATATTGCAAAAGAGAGTTGTCTTTTAAATAATCAGAATTAGTAGTTTGAATATTTTCAGAATCTTTTGACAATATTTAGCTAGTTCTCTCAATAAAAAAAGGGCGCCCTTTTAGACACCCCTTAATGTATATTGTTAACAACAATTGTTTCTCTAGCGGATTCCAAAACTAATACCGCCATTATAACTTACATAGTTGGCTTTACTGATGGAACCAAACAGGCTGAAAAATGCTAACTTCAATCGAAAGCCTGCATCTATTCCGATGTAATTATCTTTATACTTTAAAGAAATAGGGTCTTCTTCCTCGGTCATGGCATTAACCAATAAATCGTCAAAATTCGTAATATTCGTGCCCAACTTCGCCGGATCAGGAACCGGGTATTTTCCCAAAATATCAAATGTAGTTTTACTGGAGTTACCGGTAACTGATCCGAAAAATGTAATTACCGCAATCTTTTTCGAAACGATTACCCCATACTTCATATTTTTTGTAGCAAATTCTCCTTTTTGATTCGGATCCTGCACATATCCGGCAGGGTTGGAAAAACCGTAAACAGTATAATCGAAATCGATTTCTGACTCACCACTAATATTCGAATACGCCCCAAACAGAGCAATATCCATCGGCAAATGTTTAATAACCGGCAACGACTCGCGAATATTATGCTTAAAGCCCAGGCCCCAAAGTCCGGCCTCTGCATCTTCGTCATCAATCTCAAACTCTACTTTAGGCACGTAACGTAATATTACATCAGTATTTGGCAGCAAACCAAATGTGGCCTGAATAATCGGAACCGGAACAACGTCAACATCGCTACCTTTTGGAGTAGAAAAATACGGCACAGTGGTGGTCTCACCATTAATTTCAACGTCAGAATACAAGCTTACCCCCTCGCCACTACCGGCAGCAGTAGATGCTATATTCTGACCATCCCGTGCATACACATGTTGTAATCCCAAACCATTTACATCAAAGGTTTTATCAGAATCAGGAACTTTAAACGCACTAACCGAAAAAGCCAGATCAAATCCCCATAGCTTATGTGTTTCGGCCGTATAGTACCACGAATTATTCATCGCTACCCCAAGACCTTTCGCATAAGGCTCCGAGTATGCTTCAATCAACAGATTGGCATCATGCAATCCAAAACGTAACATATCTGCTACATCCGATTGGGCTTTAGTGAATTTAAAGCCTGCCAGGGCTATCAATGCAACAAGAAAGATTTTTTTCATAACAATTGATATAGATTAATGAGTTTGTAAATCAATATTTAACCAGTTATATGCAAGTAAAGAAAAAAAATGCTAAACCTAAATACCTTGTTCTAGTATAAACAGAGAATTTTACTAAATCGTATCAATTTGTCTTCTTTTTTTCCTTAGTTCGACTTTAAATGATACAAAGCTTTAGCTATTAAACGGAAAGTCCTTCTCTCGCCAGCTTTACATTTTTCGTTATTCTTGCTGAATATTAAATGCAAATCTCACGCAATTGTGACTTTCTGTAAAGATATTTTATAATCGAACTCAGGTTAATATATAGAACTCTCAAAATTTGTATGACATACTATAAACTATTGCTAAATTTGTGTTTTTAGAACTGATATGACAACTATAAATAAATTCAACCAGCTAAAAGCTCAACTCGAGGGCGATCTTTTTTTCGATAACGTACAACGTGTGCTTTATTCTACTGATGCATCGCAATACAAAGAAATGCCGCAGGCTGTTACCAAGCCCAAAAATAAGGACGACATAAAAAAGATTATTGCCTTTGCACGGGAGAACAATACCAGTATTATTCCTCGTGGAGCAGGAACCTCGCTGGCTGGGCAAGTAGTTGGAAATGGAATTGTTGTTGACGTTTCGAAATACATGAACAAGATTATAGAATTCAACAAAAACGAGAACTATGTGATTGTTGAACCCGGTGTTGTTCTGGCAGAACTAAACCAGTTTTTGGCACAACACAGTCTGCAATTTGGCCCCGAAACTTCAACCGCCAACCGCTGTGTTATTGGCGGAATGCTGGGAAATAACTCCTGCGGTTTGCATTCGTTGGTTTATGGCAGTGTGCGCCAACACGTACTGGAAGTTGATGCGATTTTAAGCGACGGCTCTGAAACCACATTCAAAGAATTAAGCAAAGAAGAATTTCAGGATAAATTAAATGGAAATCCGAATCAACAGGAAAAAGCCATTTATACCAACATCAACAACCTGCTTTCCGATGAACAGAACCGGGAAGAGATTCGTAAAAATTTCCCTGACCCCAAATTAACCCGCCGAAATATGGGGTATGCCATCGATGAACTGATGTATGCCGATCCGTTTACCGAAGGTGGAGGTAAATTTAATTTTTGTAAACTTTTGGCTGGCTCCGAAGGAACGCTGGCATTCTCAACCCGAATAAAGTTGAATGTTATTCCGCTACCGCCAAAATACAAAGGCTTGGTTTGTGCGCATTTCGAAACGCTGGAAGAATCGTTACACGCCAACTTGGTTGCGTTGAAGTACAAGCCAACGGCCATTGAATTAATGGACGATCCGGTGATGCAGGCAGCCAAGCAAAATATCGAACAAGCTAAAAACCGCTTTTTTGTAAAAGGCGATCCTGGCGCGATGCTGATGATCGAATTTTCGTTTGAAACCGAAAAAGAATTAACGGCTACAGCTGCGGCACTCGAAAAGGAATTAAAAGAAGCCGGTTTGGGTTATCATTATCCGCTGGTAACCGGTGCCGATAAAATAAAACGCGTGTGGTCGTTACGCACTGCCGGACTGGGACTATTAGCCAATATTCCGGGAGACAGAAAAGGTGTTCCCGGTATTGAAGATACTGCTGTTCACCCGGCGCACCTGCCCAACTACGTGGCCGACATAAAAGTTGTTTTGAAAAAATTGGGTCTGGATAGTGTATTTTATGCCCACATTGCCACTGGTGAAATTCACTTCCGTCCGCTTATTAATTTTAAAGATCCGAAAGATGTTGAGCTTTTCAACACCCTAATGAATGAAGTAGCGGCGCTGGTAAAAAAATACCGTGGTTCGATGAGTGGCGAACATGGCGATGGAAGAGCACGTGGTAAATTTATTCCGTTTATGTTGGGCGACCGATGCTACGAAATGGTAAAATCAGTAAAAAAAGCATGGGATCCGGATAACATTCTCAATCCTGGAAAAATTGTAAATACACCACCCATTACCGAAAGCCTGCGCGTAATTCCCGGCAAAGCCATTCCCGAAACGGAAACCTACTTTGATTTCTCGAAAAACAAAGGCTATTTCCGAAGTATAGAAAAATGTAATGGCTCGGGCGACTGCCGCAAAAGTGAAGTTATTGGCGGCACCCTCTGCCCTACTTTTATGGCTACCCGCGACGAGGACAAAAGTACCCGCGGTCGTGCCAATATCTTGCGCGAATTCCTGTACAACAACGAGAAAAAGAACCTGTTCGACCACCAGGAGATATACGATATTTTAAGTCTTTGCATCTCGTGCAAGGCATGTAAAAGCGAGTGTCCAAGTAATGTAGATATGGCCAAATTAAAAGCCGAATTCCTGCAAAATTATTACGATTTGCACGGCGTTCCGATGCGCTCGCGATTAATTGGTTACCTGCCGCGTTTAAACAAACTGGCAATGATTTTTCGTCCCATCTCAAACTTTATGATGAGCACGTCGCTATTGAAAAGCGCCATTGGGTTCTCAACTAAACGTACGCTTCCACCACTATCGAAAATTACCTTAAACCGCTGGATTGAAAACGGAGCCCTTTTTCCTGAAAATGAAACTAAAGGCAAAATTTACCTTTTTAACGATGAGTTTACCAATTACAACGAAAGTGATATTGGAATTAAAGCCATTCTGCTGTTAACCCAACTGGGTTACGAAGTTAAAATTCCGCAAACCAAAGAAAGCGGACGAACTTTTCTGTCGAAAGGTATGGTGCGGACTTCTAAAAAAGTGGCCACCGAAAATATAAACCTGTTAAAAGACATTATTTCCGACGAAACACCACTGGTTGGAATTGAGCCATCCGCAATACTGGCTTTCCGCGATGAATACCCGGAATTGGTAGAAAAAGAGCTACAACCGGCTGCCGAAAAACTTGCGAAAAACGCACTCCTTTTTGAAGAATTTATAGCTGCTGAAATCGAAAACGGAAATATTAAAGAAGAGGATTTTACTACAGAAGAACAACATATTTTATTGCACGGACATTGCCAGCAAAAAGCAGTGGCTTCAACCGAACCATCGAAAAAAATGTTGTCGCTGCCCAAAAACTATTTTGTAAAAGAAATTCCGTCGGGCTGTTGTGGTATGGCCGGCTCGTTTGGCTACGAAAAAGAACATTACGAGCTTTCGATGCAAATTGGAGAGTTGGTGCTTTTCCCTGCAGTTCGAAAGGCTAAAGACGATTACATAATTTCCGCTCCGGGAACTTCATGCCGCCATCATATAAAAGATGGAACGGGCAAAAGTGCTTTGCATCCGGTGGAAGTGCTTTACGCTGCACTCAAACAATAACCTGAACATTCCATTAATAGCAAACAATATGCTTCTATTAACGTTCTTTCTCATAAAAATTAAACAATGAGCAACTTTTGGAATAACAGATACAGTGCAACAGAATATGCTTATG
This sequence comes from uncultured Draconibacterium sp., assembly GCF_963677155.1. Lineage (NCBI taxonomy): Bacteria > Pseudomonadati > Bacteroidota > Bacteroidia > Marinilabiliales > Prolixibacteraceae > Draconibacterium > uncultured Draconibacterium sp. The sequence goes on from NZ_OY781884.1 coordinate 217,409, forward strand.
GCGAAGCTCCCAATTCATTTATCAAAGAAGAATTGCCAAAACTTCACCCCGGAAAAGCATTATTCCCTGCTGAAGGAGAAGGACGAAATGCGGTTTTTGCAGCAACACTTGGATGGGAAGTAACAGCTTTTGATCCCAGTAGTGAAGGAAAAAGAAAAGCACAGCTCCTGGCTGACAAACATAATGTTTCAATCAACTACCTGGTAACCGATTATGAAAATGCAAATTTTGAAAAAGAGTATTTTGATTGTATTTGTCTGACATATACTCATATGCCGGAAAATATAAGAAACAAAGTTCATCAAAAACTAGCTTCGTTTTTAAAACCTGGTGGTACACTAATACTTGAAGGTTTTTCGAAAGAACAAATAAATAGAAATACAGGTGGGCCTAAAGAAGTAGGCTTCCTTTTTGATGAAAATGAATTAAAAAACGACTTTAAAAGTCTTAGTTCATTATCAACTCGCAAAATGGATATAGAACTTGATGAAGGGCCTTACCACAAAGGTATTTCGTCAATTATCAGGTTAAAAGGAATGAAGTAATTGCCCTGTTTTTTTGCGCCCGTATAAAGCCCTAAATAAAACTACTGTAAAGAAAGTTAAACAATTTGCCCCCGTTAAACGTATAGTATTTACAATCAGAACTTTCTACTGATAAAATTGAATCGTTTTTTGAAAATATATTTTTACGAACGAACCAAAAGTTTTAATTTTACTTAAAAATAGGAAAGAGGAAGAAAAAAGAGTTTCAATTTTTTGTTTACAAGCAGGTATTTATTTATACTTGCACACGATTTCAAAAGAAATCACCCTCCTCGTCAATTGTTCCAAGTATTTTTTCAACAATTATTAATCGAGAAAAGTTATAACAATAGTATAATGTATGATATTTTAGAACTGAACAAGAAACTTGTTCCTGAATTAAAAGAGATCGCCAAAGAGCTCAAAATTAAACGTGTAGAATCCTACAAAAAACAGGATCTTATTTACAAAATTTTAGATACCCAGGCTGTTCTTGAAGCTGAAAACAAAGGCCAAAAGAATTCTCCTAAAGATGAAAAAGAAGGAGCCGGTAATCGAAAAAAACAATCCGACAGAAACGCCCCGAATGACGATGAACCACGGCGTTCAAAACGTCCTCGCCAAAGAGTGGAGACTGTAAAACGTGAAAAAGTGGGATCAGGTCCGAAAAAGAAACAAAGCGACAAAATTGACGATAAAGTTCAAACACGTCAGGACCAGATAAAAGCAATAATAAAAGGCTTTACTAAGGAAAAGTCAGCTGCAGAGCCAAAGCAACAAAATATTGAAGCAAAGGCCAAGCCTGAGGAAGTAAAAACAACTCCTCAGCCACAACAGCAAAATCAACAAACTCAGGAAAAGAAACAAGAGCAACAAAAACCTGAAGTTAAAGTTCAACAAGCTAAAGAGCAGCCACAGCCACAACAACAACAACAACAACAACAACAACAACGTGGTGCACAGCAAAGACATCCACAAAACCAGCAGAGCCAGCAAAATCAACAGAATCAGCCAAGACAAAATACTGGCGGAAAAGACGACCGTCAAAGACCACAAAATAGAAATCAACAACATGGCCAGCAGCAGGGAAATCGCCAAAAACAGCGACAATTTGAGTTTGAAGGCATTATTAACAACACCGGTGTTTTAGAGATTTTGGCAGATGGTTACGGTTTCTTACGTTCATCAGATTACAATTATTTGAACTCGCCCGACGATATTTATGTATCGCAATCGCAGATTAAACTTTTTGGACTGAAAACCGGAGATACTGTGAAAGGAACAGTTCGCCCGCCAAAAGAAGGTGAAAAATATTTCCCACTGATAAAAGTTCTGGAGATTAACGGACGCAGCCCGGAATTTATTCGCGACCGCGTACCTTTCGATCACCTTACACCTTTATTCCCCGATGAAAAATTCAACCTTACCGGAAATGGTCACGACAACGTTTCAACACGAGTTGTTGATATGTTTGCGCCAATTGGTAAAGGACAGCGTGGTTTAATTGTTGCCCAGCCAAAAACTGGTAAAACGGTATTGCTGAAAGAAATTGCCAATGCAATTGCAGCCAACCACCCTGAGGTTTATATGATCGTATTATTGATCGATGAACGGCCTGAAGAGGTTACTGATATGGCACGCAGCGTACATGCCGAGGTAATTGCATCAACTTTTGATGAGCCGGCAGACAAACACGTAAAAGTGGCAAACATTGTACTGGAAAAGGCAAAACGTTTAACCGAATGTGGCCACGATGTGGTTATCCTGTTAGACTCGATTACACGTTTGGCTCGTGCATACAATACTGTTCAGCCTGCATCCGGGAAAGTACTTTCGGGTGGTGTTGACGCAAATGCTTTACATAAACCCAAACGTTTCTTCGGTGCTGCACGAAACATTGAAGAAGGTGGTTCTTTAACCATTATGGCTACGGCACTTACAGAAACCGGATCGAAAATGGACGAGGTTATTTTTGAAGAATTTAAAGGTACCGGTAACATGGAGCTGCAACTCGACAGAAAATTATCGAACAAACGTATTTTCCCTTCTGTGGATATTCCAACATCGAGTACCCGCCGTGAAGACCTTTTGTTCTCGAAAGATGTTCTCGACAAACTGTGGATATTACGCAACTACCTTGGCGACATGAACGCCCTGGAAGCAATGGAGTTTATAAAAACAAGATTGATGCGTACTGCAAGTATCGAAGAATTCCTTGCATCGATGAACGATGGCTAGAAAGTAAATACAACAACATAAAAAAAGCAGGTTCGGTTTTGGATCTGCTTTTTTATTGCCTGAAAATCATTTGAAAGCCAATAGCAAAATCCGACTCAAAGTTTATTGACTTACCCTGAGGGAGAGTTCGCTGAAATTTTGTTTCACCTTCATTCCTGTTGGTAACTCCTATGAACCATAAACGTTCCTGTGACATCCTAATTTACTCTGGTCTAATCCCTTGATCCAAATACAACTACGCAGTTTTACGCTCCCTCCTTTGCTTTGCATCGTATTTATTTTTACTTTTATTCGACCTTTTCACCCGGCGACACAGGAAGAAGATTCAGTGAAGCAGAGCCGCCCCAGAAAATTTCAATTATCCGTTTGGAAGTGTTTACAGACATTTACAAACGAATAGCTAACTGATAAACAATTATTAAAATGAATTGCATCAACTGATGTTATAAGCGATGTAACAACAATGCTGATACACAGCAGTTCGCGGTTATTAGGTTTGAAAATAGACTCAATGAATGATGGCAAGAAAATAGAAAAATTAGTTCGACTTATTCAAGAAACCTTGAAAAATATTCCGAATACGGAGATTTTCTCCAATTTCAAGATTGAAAATAATAGTGGTAGAAAAAGAGAGATTGATATTCTTATAAAATCTTGCATAAATAATATGGATATCAAAATTGCAATTGAATGCAAAAATTATAAAAAACCAATACCTGTTGAGAAGATTGAAGCTTTCAATAGCAAGTGCATGAGAATTAAAGGAATCTCAAAAAAGGTTTTTGTCTCGTCGAGTGGTTATCAGGCAGATTCATACGAAGCTGCTAAAGATTTTGAAATAGAACTATTTAGCTTGGATGAAATTTCAGAAAAAGAAATCTCAGAATGGTTTCCAATCAAAAAACTCAGAGCGAATATTAAACTACAGCTACCATTTAATATTCAAATACAAGCAACAGAAGAAGAGATAAAAAAGATACCCAATGAGCAACTTACTATTCATTTCTATGAAAAAGACAATCCAATTTTGATTTCTGGGTTTGTTTGGAACTCGGTTGTCGTTCCAGAACAGAATACAATTCAAAGTTACATGCTTCTAGACTTTATGAAAGGAAATTGCATAAATGAGAAAGATAAACAGACCAGAATTCCTTTTTCATTAAATGGGAAAGGGATATATATCATTGGAGAAGGAAATAAAAAATTAAATATCCTAAAAATAGAATCCGAAATAGTATGTTGGTATGACGAAGTATTTGCTCATGTCATTGGAGCAAAGAACTATAAAAAGGTTGACTCAACTACTGAAGCAAGTGTTGTTTCTCTAGATGTTGGAAAGGACGAAATTGCAGATATTGTTTTAACCAACCAAAACGATATTTCTATTTTTCATACAACGAAAGATGGTCAAGTTTATCAAATGAGAACATTGGCATCATATGACCCAAAAACAGATAAATTGAAAATAATTAATGAAGAAAAAAACGCGCAATAACACGTGGTATAGGGCATGGCTGGTGCAGTGCGGATTCAACAGTGTCGAATCTCGTCTCAACCTCAGTTTCGGTCGGACACTCAGACTCTCGTCTGACCGCCACGACCTCATCCACCACCGTTGTAATGCATTTTGAAAGAAAAAGACAGCAAAAAAAATGAAATTATATCTGACATGTAAATATTGTAAAAAAGAATTGTCAAAATGGTTGTGGGTATCAGACAGAGTTGAATTGAAAAAGGATAAAGGAGATTCGATCGAATTATTTTGTAAAAAGTGTAATAATTGGGAGAAATATGACATTGACAATTTAAAGGCACAAGAAAGCAAAGTGGCATTGATTATAAGTTTATTAATATTCTCTATTGGTACTCCGACAATACTATTTTTACTTTGGGATTATATTTGGTTAACTGGTGTTTCCAGTATTGTTGGCATTCTTTCCATTGTTTTGACACCAAGCATCATTTATGGAATAATAAATAGACAAATAGAATCAGAGCATTTAATCGATGCTAATTTTTAATAATGAAAAAAAGAGGATTACGGAAATATTATAAAAAGTTAGAGGACTCGTCTTTCATTGAGAATTTAGATTTCAGTGGAGGTGAAAATTCTTGGTTTGATTATTATCACTTTCATATAGACAATGAGGGATTAGGAGATAAGTCTTGGAAATCCAGAAAACAACATCTTGACGCACTTTTCAGGATTGCTTCTAAAATTGAGGAAAAACTCAAAACTTTCCCAAATGACTATCAATTTTGGATAGAAATTTCTGAAACAGAAAGCACTGAAGATTGTATTTACATTCACACGTCAAATCCAAATAGAACTGAGTTCCCTATATCTATTGAGTTTGATAAAATTGAAGAACCGACAAATAAACAACTAGCAGAATACTTATCAACAACGGATTACGACATAAGGACAAAAGTTCTAATTAATTACAACGACAAAGAGGAATTGAATTATTTCCTGACTAAAAACAACTTAGGATTAAAAATTGAATAAAAAACGCACTACAACAAAGTACATATTGCAGGGCGGGGTTTAGTGGTATCCCAACTACGGATTCCCGTTTCGCAGTTCCATGTCCTTCGGACAGGAACGCTCTCCGAAATCCGCCCCAACAACATGTACTAACCTTTTATAATGCCAGCGGCTCCCAGTTTTCACTTCAGGAATAAGAAACAATTACAAACCCGATAACTTCTCCAAAGCAAGCATTAAGGCATGTGTTCCCAGTTTTCCGTGACCCTGCGCCTGAACAGCCAGGTAAAGTTGTTTTACCAGCGCCAGTCCGGGTAACGACAAGCCCATTGCTTCTGCTTCTTTTAAGGCAATTCCCATATCTTTAATAAAATGCTCCACAAAAAATCCAGGGTCGAAATTACGATTTACGATACGTGGCGCCAGGTTATCGAGTGTCCAGCAACCTGCCGCTCCCCCACTAATTGATGAGAGCATGGTTGGCAGATCAAGACCGGCTTTATGGCCATACAACAAGGCTTCGCAAACGCCGATCATTGTTCCGGCAATGGTAATCTGGTTACACATTTTTGTATGTTGTCCCGATCCGGCTTCACCCTGGTAAACGATTTGTTTTCCCAGAATTTCGAACAGGGGATAAACCTTATCGAAAGCTTCTTTATCGCCACCGGCCATTATCGACAGTGTGCCATTTTTAGCACCAACATCGCCACCCGAAACCGGCGCATCAACCGACTGTATATTTTTAGCTTTGGCAGCCTCATAAATCTCAACCGCTAAACTCGGCTCGGTGGTTGTCATATCAACCCAAACAGCACCCGGTTTTGCTTTTGCCAAAATTCCGTTTTCGCCCAAATATACTTCTCGAACATCTTTCGGGAATCCAACAATAGTAAAAACAACATCGGAAACAGCAGCAACTTCTGCCGGGCTGTCGGCCCATTTTACGCCGTTTGCCAGCAATGATTCTGCCTTACTTTTTGTTCGGGTATAGGTGGTACACGAATAACCTGCTTTATTTAAGTGGCCCAGCATGGAAACTCCCATCACTCCGGTGCCAATCCAACCAATTGTAATATCTTTTTTCATAAGACTAAAATTACTTATTTATAAAATGCATACGTAACCAGCATAAAATCACTGTCCAACTTTCTATCAATAACACTTTTTGTTATGCTGGTTTCATCGTATTGTTTTAAGAGTACCAAAACTAAAGCTTTCATTATATTCTTCAAAATCATTTATTCGACAATAACCAATAATAAAGCACACAATTTAGAATGAATAAATTTTACATTCATAGCCGGTAATAAAATTCAGATTCGTTTAAGAATATAGCACCAAAATTTTTCTTCTTTAACCCTGATTTTCTATTTCTTATGTTTCTTTCACCATCCTACAACTTTATAAAGCGTACTTTTTACTCTTTTAGAACACGCTTAATAACAGCTCGTTTACAAATATTAACTTTTAAAACACCCAAAAAGCAAGTATATTTGTCGCCAAATCTTTCGCATAGATTTATAGATGAAAACGGAGAGTGGGTGCTGACTACTTTCCGTTTTCTATTTCAGCTTATTTGGGGCATAAAAAAACCTCCGGATAAACTCCGAAGGTTTCATTTATATCGATCTAATTATGCTTACAATTCTTTGAAAAAGTCGTTTCCTTTGTCATCAACAATGATAAATGCAGGGAAATTTTCAACTTTGATCTTACGAACAGCTTCCATTCCCAGGTCTTCAAAATCGACCACCTCAACAGATTTGATACTGTTTTTGGCCAAAATTGCAGCCGGTCCGCCAATCGATCCCAGGTAGAAACCACCATGCTTTTTACAAGCGTCGGTAACCGCTTGCGAACGGTTTCCTTTTGCCAGCATAATCATCGATCCACCTTGACTTTGGAACTCGTCAACATACGGGTCCATACGACCTGCAGTTGTTGGTCCGAAACTACCTGATGCCATTCCTTTTGGAGTTTTTGCAGGACCAGCATAATACACCGGATGGTTTTTAAAGTATTCCGGCATTGGTTTGCCTTCGTCAAGCATTTGTTTAATTTGTGCATGTGCAATGTCGCGTGCAACGATTAAAGTACCGCTCAGGTTTAAACGTGTTTTTGTTGGGTATTTTGTTAATTCGGCCAATACTTTGTCCATTCCCTGATCCAGATCAATATCGATTGCCGGACTCATAGCCGGAGCTTTTGAAGGCAAGAAACGAGCAGGGTTTTTCTCCAGTTGCTCCAGGAAAATACCTTCTTTGGTAATTTTCGCTTTAATATTGCGGTCGGCACTACAGCTTACTCCCAAACCTACCGGGCACGAAGCTGCGTGGCGTGGCAAACGAATAACGCGTACATCGTGTACAAAATATTTTCCGCCAAACTGTGCACCTACTCCACTCTCCTGACAAATCTTTGTTACTTTTTCTTCCCACTCCAAATCGCGGAAAGCCTGACCACCTTCGTTACCTTCGGTTGGTAAATGATCTAAATAACCGGCTGATGCTTTTTTTACAGTTGCCAAAGTAGCCTCGGCAGAAGTACCGCCAATTACAAGCGCCAGGTGATAGGGAGGACAGGCAGAAGTACCCAGATCCATAATTTTATCCTGAACAAATTTGGTAAGGTTTTCCTCTGTCAGCAACGATTTGGTTTGCTGATAAAGAAAGGTTTTGTTACCTGAACCTCCGCCTTTGGTTACAAATAAAAATTCGTATTTATTTCCTTGCTCAGCATATAAATCAATTTGAGCAGGTAAGTTCGTTCCGGTGTTCTTTTCTTTGGTCATGGTAAAAGGCACCACCTGCGAATAGCGTAAATTCCTTTCAGCATAGGTATTAAAAATACCTTTCGACAAGGCTTCAGCATCGTTGGCACCGGTGTATACATCTTCTCCTTTTTTACCAATAACAATTGCTGTTCCTGTATCCTGACACGTTGGCAATTCGCCCTCGGCAGAAACTGCCTGATTCATTAACATGGTGTGTGCAACAAACCTGTCGTTATCGGTTGCTTCCGGGTCTTCAAGAATTTTGGCCAGCTTTTCAAGATGTGAAGCACGCAGGTAAAACGAAACATCAGAAAATGCTTCTTTTGCCAATTCTTCCAAACCTTTCGGATCAACTTTTAAAATCTCGCGGCCATCAACTTCAATGGTCGACACATAATCTTTTGAAATACAACGATATTCGGTATCGTCTTTTAAAATTGGAAATGGTTTTTGATATTTAAAATCTGCCATCGTAAAATCGGTTAAATGAATTTTCCATCAAAGATAAAACTATTCGTTTGTTTCTATTTTATTTTAAAGCGCAAACCTGAAAAATTTAACCCGAAATTTTGTTGTTCCGGGCGTTCTTAATGTATCTGAAAAGTAAAAAATCTGCACATGTTTAAAAGCCTCGATCCACTTCTTCATTCGCAGGTGCGGCTGATATAATGATCTTGCTAAATTTAAAGTTGGTGGAGTTTTCGTACTTGCTCGAACATATTGAAACCTCGAAAGGGAACCTGAGTTTCCAGATAACGAAGCTAAAGGAAAACACGGTGGTTATTTATTCGTACGCAGTTACCGATCCGGTAGCAGTACGTTTTGGTTGGGCCGACAACCCCGATGATTTAAACCTGTATAACCTTGAGCGTCTACCGGCCAATCCTTTCAGAACCGATGACTAACCGGGAATAATAAAATAAATTATCCCGATAGCACAATTTATTAAACAATAAATTGTTGATTTTAAAACGCCTTTGCATAGTTTTGTGTTAATGATGAAAAACGTAACCACTCTACTCTTATTACTGCTTACCCAAATGGTTGCTATTGCACAAAGTAATAATGCAACATTAAAAGGTGTTATCAAAGATCAAAACGATGTTCCCATTGATATGGTAAATGTGGTTTTAAAAGAATATCCAACGCTTGGAACCACCACAAATGCTAATGGAAAGTTTCTGCTTCGGATTCCGGCGCGTAAACAGCTCACCATAATTTTTTCGTCGCTGGGGTACCAAACCTTTCTGGACTCTGTTTATGCTAATCGCGAAGAAACAATCATAAAGCAGATTACCATGCCGGAGGCCAACCTGGAACTGGCAGAGATAATTGTAAAAGAACAGCGACGCAATGGAGGAAGTATTGTTAGTCTCGATCCGAAAATCATCAACTCGATTTCGAGTGCTTCAGGAGGTATTGAAGCCGGACTAAAAACTTTACCCGGTGTTTCGTCAAATAACGAGCTAAGTTCGCAATACACCGTACGAGGTGGCAATTTCGACGAAAACCTGGTTTATGTAAACGATGTTGAAGTTTACCGTCCCTTCCTGATTCGCTCGGGACAACAGGAAGGTTTGAGCTTTATAAACGGCGACATGGTTTCTACCATCGATTTTTCAGCCGGTGGTTTTAATGCCAAATACGGCGATAAAATGTCGTCGGTGCTCGATATAAAATACCGAAAACCCAGCGATTTTAGCGGCTCTGCATCGGTTAGTATGCTCGGGGCATCAGCACATTTCGAAGATGTTGCACTAAAGGGAAAACTTTCACATATTTCAGGAATTCGGTACAAAACCAACCGCTACCTACTAGGCAGTTTGGATGAACAGGGCGAATACGATCCACACTTTCTTGATTTTCAGACTTACATTACCTATCAGTTTAACGAAAAATTCGACCTCTCGTTTTTGGGTAATGTAGCACAAAACCAATACAACTTTATTCCGCAAACCCGCGAAACGACTTTTGGTACCTGGCAAAATCCGCTAAACACCAAGATATATTTTGACGGGCAGGAACAAGATGATTTTCAAACCTATCTGGGAGCGGTAACAGCTAACTATCATCCCAATGCCAACCTAAACCTGAAGTTTATTGCATCGGCCTACCATGCTCAGGAAAAAGAAACTTACGATATACAAGGACAGTATTATTTAAACCAACTGGAACGAGATTTGGGTTCGGAAGAATTTGGCGACAGTTCTCTGAATCTGGGAGTTGGTACTTTTATCAATCATGCGCGAAACAGCCTGGATGCAACCGTTTACAGTTTCTCGCACAAAGGAGCATACAACTCGGAGAAGCACCTGATAAACTGGGGAATCAAATATCAGCACGAAAAAATAAGCGACGAATTAAATGAATGGATTTATCGCGACTCTGCCGGTTATTCCATTCCCTATTCGGATAGTGAAGTAAAATTGTTTTACACGCTTAATGCCAAAAACAAAATTAGCTCAAACCGGGTAACCGGATACATTCAGGATAGTTGGAGCATGCCCACAGCAAGCGGCGATTTGTATTTAACAGGCGGAATGCGCTTTAATTATTGGGATTTTAATAATGAGTTGCTGGTAAGTCCGCGAGCCACATTAAGTTACTTCCCCAAGTGGGAGAAAAAAATGTCGTTCCGCTTATCGGCAGGCTGGTATCATCAGTCGCCCTTTTTTAAAGAGCTGAAACAAAGCGACGGCTATATTAATTACGACTCAAAAGCGCAACGATCGTTTCAGGTAGTTGGTGGCACCGACCTGCTGTTTACCGCCTGGGATCGTCCGTTTCGTTTTACTTCCGAAGCCTATTACAAACACATGAGTCGTCTGACACCTTATCAAATAGACAATGTTCGTATACGTTATCTGGCCGAAGAAAAAGCAACTGGCTATGCCACAGGAGTTGATTTTAAAATTAATGGCGAATTTGTTAGCGGACTGCAATCGTGGGCAAGTTTATCGTTTCTGCAAACTGAAGAAAACATAAAAGACGATGGCCATGGAATGATTCCACGCCCTACCGATCAGTGGATGAATTTTAGTATGTTCTTCCAGGATTATTTACCGGGAAACCCCTCATACAAAATGCAGCTTTCAGGTTTTTACGGAGCGCGTCTGCCCATCGGTCCTCCAAATAGCGAGCGTTACCAGGATGTATTTCGTATGCCGCCGTATCGCCGTATCGACCTTGGACTATCAAAAGTATTTATAAGCCCGGCAAACCGATCCAGCAATCCTTTTTTCAGACATATCACCGATTTATGGCTAAGCCTCGAGGTTTTTAACTTACTGGATATTAACAACACCATCTCCTATTTCTGGGTGTCGAGCATTTATGGCGATCAATATGCAGTTCCGAACTATCTTACTTCAAGAAAGCTGAACCTGAAACTCACTGTAAAATTCTAGATAACATCTACATACACAATTCGTTACATAATGTAATGTTTAAGCAACATTAAAACTTCAGCGAGTAGTGTTATTGACTTGAACTATTGTAACAAATGCTTTAACTTTGTTTTGCAACTTAATGAGTTACTATATGAACCTGACTGTATACCAAATAGATGCTTTCGCCAAGAAAGTTTTTGAAGGAAACCCCGCAGCCGTTATTCCGCTCGATGACGAGTGGCTTTCGGATGAAACAATGCAAAAACTAGCTATGGAAAACAACCTCTCGGAAACTGCATTTTTTATAAAAAAAGACAACTGTTACCATATTCGCTGGTTTACTCCAGAGGCCGAGGTTGATCTTTGCGGTCATGCCACACTGGCAACTTCGCATGTTATGTTTCAGCATTTAAATATTGCTACGCATCAAATTTGTTTCCATTCGAGAAGCGGAAAGCTAAGTGTAAAAAAAGAAGGCGATTTGTTGGTGTTAAACTTCCCGGCATCAAAAGTAGAGGCCAAGTATATTCCCTCCGTATTAAAAACAGCGTTTGGTATCCATCCACAGGAATGTTATAAAGGGCGCGATGATTTAATGTTGATTTTTAAATCGGAAAGTGATATTGAAAATCTAAACCCGGATTTCTCTAAAATGTTGGAATCGACCGCTCGTGGTATAATTTGTACAGCCAAATCGGAAAAATACGATTTTGTTTCGCGCTTTTTTGCACCATCAGTGGGTGTGAACGAAGACCCTGTAACCGGGTCGGCACACACCATGTTAATTCCATACTGGTCAAAACAACTGAATAAGCAAAACCTGATGGCTAAACAAATATCGAAAAGAGGCGGAATATTGCACTGCAAACAAGTTGGCGACCGCGTTGAGATAGGCGGCAAAGCAGTAACTTATCTGGTGGGAACCATTAATATTTAACCACTTAATTCCTTTTATTTCTATTTCGGCAGTAGCACCTAACTTTTATTTAAATTTATTTATAGAGAGGTATAGATGAACTTAAATGAAAGTTGTATATTTTTGCAAAGGATAAATGCAAGACGCACACAAATTCAACATTTATAATAAAAGATGAACGATCCGATTGGCCTGGCCATTAAAGAATACTTTGAACGGGGTAAAGCGCCTCAAATTCAAATAGATTCAAACTATACAGAAGGCGAAACTATTGCCCCATCATATTTTTTCCGCAACGAAAAAGAACTTCCCAAAATCGAAAAAGTTGCCCTAAAAAATTGTAAAGGCCGTATTTTAGATATTGGTGCGGCAGCAGGCTGTCATTCACTCATTCTACAAAAAAAAGGCTATAGTGTTACGGCTCTTGAAAAATCGGAAGTTTCGGTTGAAATAATGCGCAAACAAGGAATTGTAAAAGTAGTTCATGCCGATATTTTTGAGTACAACGAAGAACAGTTTAACACCATTTTGTTGCTGATGAACGGTTCGGGCATTGGCGGCACCATCGGAGGTTTGAAAAAATTACTAACTCATCTAAAAAATCTGTTATTGGAAGGAGGCCAGATTTTAATTGACTCGTCGGATATTAAATACCTTTTTGAAGAAGAAGACGGATCGCAATGGGTAGATATTGCCAATAATAACTACTACGGCGAAATGCAGTACAAGGTGAGCTTCCGCAAGGAAGAGACACAGTTCGATTGGCTTTTTATCGATTTCAACACCCTGCAACTTATAGCCAACGAAATAGGCTATAACTGTACTTTGGTGGAAAAAGGCGCGCATCACGACTTTCTGGCAAAACTGAGTATTTAAAGATCAGGTATATCGCCTACCGAATGCTATTCGGCACAAACCGACAATCGAGCGAGCGAATCCTTTCACAGAGCTTATTCTGTTGTTGGCAGAGTAATTCTGGCAATTCATAGATATAATTTCGGTATTTACTGACGTTTACATAATTTGGTGTTCGAATTAAAACAGAAAACACCATGAAAGCTCTTATCCTCATCTCCTCAATCTTTTACATTCTCGGATTGAAGATTAGCAACAAAATTGATCTGGTAAAAAAGTCGAGCCCTGTAGAGAAGATTATCACCCACAAGGCAAAAACTACTGAGCTAGAAGAGAATGCATCTTTTGAGGCTGAAGCAAAAAAAGACACTTCGGAAAACAAAAAAACACCCGCCAAGGAAAGTATGGAATAGCACTCTCCTTTTTGAAACAAAGCATAAAACAGGAAATCATTTAGTGGTTTCCTGTTTTGTTTTTTTGTACATTAGGTAACTTAGAAATTTGCATTCAACAAATTCTTCCGCTTACTGTTTCTAATTTTAATGACTAAACAATATCCTTATGGCCAACTATCAAATCAATCGACGGAAATTTATCGGTGCACTTAGTGCAGGTACTGCACATGTTTTATTTTCGAATCCACTTTATGCCGGCAATATTCCGGCGCGCAGTCACGATCCTTTTCAATTGGTAGAATTGGGGAATTCGGGAATAAAAACCACTTTGCTGGGAATGGGAACCGGTGTTCATGCCACCAACCGCACGAGTTTCCTTACCAAGCAGGATAAAAACACCAGCCTCGATTTATTGCATCACGCTTACAACAAAGGAATCCGTTATTTTGATTTGGCCGATACCTATGGCACACACGGGCTTTTTGCTGAAGCGATGACAAAAATGAACAGAGAAGAACTGACACTCACCACAAAAATGTGGACACGCCCAGGTGGCATTCCTGAGCAAGAACGTCCCAATGCTGATATTGTGGTAGACCGTTTCCGAAAAGAGCTGAATACTGATTACATTGATTTGGTGCAAATACATTGTATGGTTGATGAAGACTGGACAGAAACGTTAAAACCCCAAATGGAAATTCTTTCGAACCTGAAAGCGAAAGGAATAATTAAAGCGCATGGTGTTTCAGTACACTCTCTCGATGCAATGAAAGCAGCGGTTGAAAGCCCTTGGGTTGATGTTTTGCATGCGCGAATAAATCCTTACGGAATTGCCATGGATAAACCCGATCCGCAGGAAGTGGTTGAGGTTATTCAGCAACTACACCAATCAGGCAAAGGCGTTATTGGAATGAAACTGGTAGGCAACGGACAATTACGTAACGACAGCAAAAAAATTGATAACTCACTACGATTTGTTCTTGGCTTAGGCTGTGTTGATTTGATGCTCGTTGGCTTTGAGACCAAAGACCAGATTAACAATTACATATTGCGAATGGAAACTGAATTAAAGAAACTGTACTAAGGTTTATAGCAGTTTAATTCATAAAACTGGCGAAAGGTGAGCTAATGTTAACAAATACACACTTTATAACATACTGATTTTCTGAAAATAACAAATCCAATCAAATTTCAGGCTTAAGTTTAGGACAATGAGACAGTATTACGTGTACTTTTGCGCGAAATTTCAGCCATATCATGAATACAATATTTAAGCCCAAACTATTTACAATTTTAAAAAATGGCATAAGTAAAAAACAAATTACGTCGGATGTACTTGCCGGAGTTGTTGTTGGTATTGTTGCCCTCCCGCTGGCCATTGCTTTTGCTGTTGCTTCGGGCGTTTCTCCCGAAAAAGGACTGATAACTGCTGTAGTTGCTGGTTTTCTTATTTCGTTTTTAGGTGGTAGCCGCGTGCAAATTGGCGGTCCAACCGGAGCATTTATTGTAATTGTTTACGGAATTGTACAACAATATGGAGTAAACGGACTGATTATTTCGACCGTTCTGGCCGGTGTCATTCTTATTATTTTTGGACTTTTAAAATTGGGGACATTGTTAAAATTTATCCCCCACCCGCTTATCGTTGGATTTACAAGTGGTATTGCATTGGTCATTTTTTCTACCCAAATAAAAGATGCACTCGGACTAACCATTACCGACCTTCCTTCGGGATTTTTGGGAAAATGGCATGTTTATATTAGTAACCTGAATAGTGTAAACGTTGCAGCCTTACTGGTTACACTGGCAACGATTGCGATAACAATCATCAGCGGAAAATTTGTAAAAAAAATACCGGGATCGTTTATTGCCATTATTCTTATAACACTGGTCGTTCAGCTGTTTAAAATACCTGTTGCCACTATCGAAACCTATTTTGGCGAGATTAGTAATACCATACATTTTACCATTCCACAAATACGTTTGAACGATCTGCAAAATTACCTTGAACCGGCACTCACCATTGCCTTGTTAGGAGGTATTGAGTCGTTGCTTTCGGCAGTGGTTGCCGATGGTATGATAAGTGGAAAACACCGCTCGAATACCGAATTAATTGCCCAGGGAATTGCCAACGTTGTTGCCCCGTTTTTCGGTGGTATTCCGGCAACCGGAGCAATTGCCCGTACGGCAACCAACATAAAAAACGGCGGACGCACACCAATTGCCGGTATTGCACATGCCGTTACCTTGTTACTGATTATGCTTTTTTTAGGGAAATGGGCCAAATTGATTCCGATGTCGTGCCTGGCCGGAATTTTAATTATTGTTGCATATAACATGAGCGAATGGCGCTCGTTTGCATCTATTCTAAAGGGCTCAGTTTTCGATATAATTGTACTGCTTACTACCTTCATTTTAACCGTGCTGGTTGACTTAACCATAGCCATTGAAGTTGGAGTGGTTTTATCAGCTATCCTTTTTATGAAACGGATGTCTGACATTAGCGAAAAACGCATAAATAACATTGTTGACACCGATTTAATTGAAGACTATTCGCAGCTGCCAAAAGGTGTTTCGGTTTACGAAATAAGTGGCCCCTTGTTTTTTGCATCGGCACGTCGTTATTCCGAAGTTATTCAAGAAATCGGGGAAAGCTGCAACACGCTGATTTTGCGTATGCGCCATGTCTCATTTGTAGACGAAACAGGAATGAAAAATCTCCAAAGTTCACTTAATATCCTTCAAAAAAAAGGGGTAAAAGTTATTTTGTCGGGTGTTTCTTCGCAACTAAAAACTGATCTTGAAAAAAGACTCAGCCCGAAAGTGATCGATTATATAAAACTGGAAGATTCGTTTGAAAAAGCACTCGACCATGCCAAATCCTTTTCCAACATGTAACAACCATTGTTTTACTTTGAACAGTTGTTTCTTAAGTTGAAGCGATCATTTCCTGACCTGAAATACTCGTTTCCTGGGTTAAAGTGGTCATTTCTCGACATTAAGCACTCACTTCCGGACTTGAAGTACTGGTTTCCTCACAACAAGCACTGTTCGCCTACAACAAAACTGTTTGCCGCTGTTTATTACTTAACAGGCAGGCCTCTAAAATCTTTAATACTTCCACTGCTTCAGCGGGATTAACAGGTAACGCTTTGTCGTTTCTGATGGCTTCATACAGTTTATTGTAAAAAATGCGGTAATCACCCGGAATGGTTTCAACCAACTCTTCGATATGTTCTTCACTCTCGGTGTAAACCAGTGTTCCCCAACAATCTACGTCTTCTTTTCCCCAATCGTCACCTTCTGGCAAATTACCGGCTTTTAATAAATCTTCCTGCCCATCGATTCCCCACTTTTTAAATGTACCGTATTCTCCGTTTATGGTATATCGTGGCCCGGGGTCCATTACCAGATAAGAGCATTTCAACAAAGTCGAGAAACCGTCATAATCCAAACGGATATCGTAATAATCGGCTACTTTTCCTCCTTGCCGTACTGTTTTTAAATGTGCAGTAACTGTTTGCGGCTTTCCTAACAAAACGTAAGCCTGGTCAACCATGTGCGATCCCAAATTATACAGAACGCCACAATATTCATCGCCCTCTTCTTTCCATGTGCCGGGTGTAATTTCAGTACGATAACGGTCGTAGTGCGATTCGAATTCTACCAACCGCCCAAACCGTGCTTCCTCAATTACTTTTTGTACCGTTCTGAAATCACCATCCCACCGGCGATTCTGGAATACGGTGAACACCAAACCTTTTGCTTTTGCCAGTCCAATCAACTCTTGTAATTCTGCGCTTTTCAAGGTGGCCGGTTTTTCAACCACTACATGTTTTCCGGCTTCCAGCGCCTGCTTTACCATCGGATAGTGATATTTATCCGGAGTGTTTACCACTATCAGCTCAACCTCGTTATCGGTTAAAATAGCGTCGTAGGTTGTCACAATCGTCGCATCGGGAAACAACTCTTTCGATAAAGTTTTAGAACGTTCGAGCACAAGTTTTACCCTGAAATTACTATTTACCTTCAACAGCGGTCCGTGAAATACTTTCCCCGACATACCAAACGAAGTTAATGCCACCGTAACCTGATTTTTCATGCCTAAAACTGATTGAATTTTTTACTTACCATTCTTCTGAATAAAAATACATAAATAAGTTTCCCACACAAAAGTTGCTGAATAACATTCGCCAAACAAGGTATTGTATAACACAAAAGCTTCTATTCCACAAAATTTGATCGTAAATTGGCCTGATAAACGACACTAACATTCCGGTTATGAAACAGGCACCAACATTTATTCCTCCCCAAAAAGTATTTAAGGTGCAGTTAAATATGATGATGCTGGAAACAACAATCCTAATCATATGAAAAATTTTCTGAATAGTTATCTAATGGAATCGAAATGTATTAACCTCGAATCAGGTGACTTCCCCGGACCTTTTCTTACGATCTCGCGACAAGCCGGATGCTCGGCGAAGCGCATCGCCATTAAGCTTTCGAAAATTCTTACCGGCTACAGTTACATGTCGGAAACAAAAACTGATGTGGAATGGAAATATGTTGATAAAACCGTGTTTTTAGCTGTTGTTGATGAATTGATTGAAGAACTGAAGTCGGGAGATTTTGAAGATGCCAAAGAATCGATAGTGTTTCTAAAGGAAGTTGGACGGGCCTTTTCGGATGAAACGATTTACGACATTTCAGACGACAGACTGATTGCGGCTTTAAAAGGGATTATCTGCCGGCTGGCCTACCACGGACGTACTATTATTGTTGGGCGTTCGTCAGGTGCTATTTTAAAAGGCATTCCAAACAAACTTAACATCAGGCTTGAAGCTCCTGTAGACTGGCGAATTAACCGCATAATGCAAATTAGAGACATGACCAAAATTGAAGCTGCAGAATACATTACATTGGCTGATAAAAAAAGAGATGCCTTTATTGAAAAGATTATTGGCAGAAAAGCCGAAAATGAGGATTTTGATGTGATTTTTAATTATGCCTCGATGGAAGACGATCAAATAGTTGACGCAGTAATTAACATATTACGAAATAAAAAAATTATCACCGCTCAATACGAATTCTAACAAATTTACTATTTTAGCCTATAGAAGTAACGAAATAACACCTTCTGAAAGTCAGAAGAAATTAATTTAAATCTCACCTTACCAAGGCCTTTCTTCGGAGAGGCTTTGTTTTTTCGATTTTTTTTTTGAGATTTTAATAAAAAAACAATGTTTTTTTTGTGATATTCTAATAATTAGTCCGTTACTTTGATATAAGATTTTAATTCGCACTTCACCTGTATTTGTGATTTTCCGTTTTAACGTCTGACACGTTCTTTACACTTAACAATAATTTTTTAGAATAAAGCGGCATATTGCCGTCAGTTTTTACATTTATACATTTATATTTTTCTATTTTTTATGAATTTATTTGTTGCAAAGTTAGACTCATCGATTACAGGTGACTACTTAAATGAGCTGTTCTCTGCACACGGAGAAGTAGCGTCTGCCAAAGTTATTTTTGACAGAGAAACGGGAAACTCAAAATGTTTTGGTTTTGTTGAAATGCCAAACGAAGAAGAAGCTAATGCAGCGATTGCTGCACTTAATGATGCTGAAATTGAAGGAAAACAAATCGTAGTTAAGGAAGCAAATGCTCCACAAGAGCGTCCACGTCGTGATTTTAATCGCGGTGGCGGCGGTGGTGGCTACAACCGCGGTGGCGGTGGTGGTTATAACCGTGGCGGCGGTGGTGGCGGATACGATCGTCGCGGTGGCGGCGGTGGTGGCGACCGCAGAGGCGGCGGCGGTGGTTACGATCGTCGTGGTGGCGGCGGTGGCGACCGTTGGTAAGCTTCTTGAAAGATATTTAAAAGAAGGTGTTCGTTTTACGGACACCTTTTTTTATGGGGATTTAAGTACTAATGCTATTAGAATTGAAACGTTCTTCTTCTATTTTTCGAAAGCAATTACCTGAAAGTTTTATAATATTTTTAACCAGGCTTCTGCTTCTATCAACTCCGTTTTTTCCGAAGTTTTTAAGGCATAATTAAAGCCGGGCTGAATACAAAATGATCCGTACTCTCCTTTTGTGTTTAAAGCAATGTACCCAATTTGATGATTCTGATAATCGGGAATCTTTTTAGCGATACGACGAACGGCCTCTTCGCATGCTCTATCGGGAGACATGCCGCCGCGCATTAATTCAACCACTAAAAACGAGCCAAGTGTTTTCATTACCAGTTCGCCCGATCCGGTAGCTGTTGCTCCTCCTACTTCGCCATCAACAAATAAACCGGCACCAATAATTGGCGAATCGCCCACCCTGCCGGGCATTTTATATCCCATTCCACTGGTGGTACAAGCACCTGAAATGCGCCCATCTTTGTCAAGTGCCAACATCCCAATGGTATCGTGGTTATCTTCGGTTACATTCTCGATGTTAATCTTATTACTGAATTCCTTATTTTCTTTCTTCCACTGTTTCCACTCTTTTTTACGGGCTTTGGTTAACAGCTTTTCCTTTTCAAAACCATTATCAAGCGCAAATTTTAAAGCTCCTTTTCCGCTTAACATTACATGTGGTGTTTTTTCCATTACCAGGCGAGCTACCGAAACAGGATGAACAATGTGTTGCAAATACGTTACACTTCCTGCACGTCCTTTCTCATCCATAATACAGGCATCAAGTGTTACTTTTCCGCTGGCATCAGGAATGCCGCCTTTTCCTACGGTAATCACATTCGGATCGCCTTCGGGAACACGCACTCCCGCTTCCACGGCATCAAGCGAGTGCCCTCCTTTTGACAAAACCTCCCAGGCAGCCTCATTAGCCGGCATACCATGATTCCATGTTGAAATTACTACCGGGTATTTATTAGCTGACAGAAACCCCGAATTTGAAAACGCTTTCGTTGCAACACCGGCACCGGCAAGTAATAACGAACTTTTTGCTAAAAAGGAACGGCGAGATATCATAACTTGCTGTTTATTATTTTTTTTTTCAAAAGTAAAGAAAATAAAATCCCCCAATTAGGTACTCTCCCTACTTTAAATATTTATAACTTTTAATGAATCGAAATAAAAAGCTTTATTCGTGGGAGAAATACTCCAGTGTTTTTCTGTAGTTGGAGAAAACCACTGCACGCGATATAAACCCAAGATATTTACCATCATCGATAACCGCAAGATTGTAGCGGTTTGAGGTTTCAAATTTCTTGGCCACTGTTTCCATATTGTCTTTCGACGAGATATAGAATTCAGGCATAAACATGAGGTCTTTCACCATCACTTGGTCGTATAGTTCGTGTTCAAAAATAAGATGTTTCACTTTCGAGAGTTTTACCATCCCTTTCAGGTAGCCATCCTTGTCAACAATAGGAAATAAATTTCTATTTGATTTAGAAATTGCTTTTACCAGGTCACGCAAACTGGCATCGGGAGAAATAATTTCAAAGTCGTTCTCAATCAACTTTTTCACCTCCATTGACCGAAGAATAGCTTTGTCTTTGTGGTGCGTTATCAAATCGCCGGTTTGTGCAAGGTGTTTGGTATAAATGGAATGTGGTTCAAAACGCATGATGGTTACATATGCCACCGTTGAAGTAATAAGTAAAGGAATAAACAAACCATAACCTCCGGTTATTTCGGCAGTTAAAAATATTCCTGTAAGCGGAGCATGCATTACGGCAGCCATCATTCCGGCCATACCAGCCAGTGCAAAATTATTTTCAGGCACTCCAAGATCGAAAAAAGTATTGAGCAAAAACACAAGAAAATAACCGGCAATTGCTCCGGTAAACAACGTTGGAGCAAAAATACCACCATTACCTCCTGAGCCGGTTGTAGCCGACATAGCGAACACTTTAAAAAAGAGAATTCCACCTAAAACAAGTAAGACGATATAGGGATTGTCTTTCCATTGAAAAAACATGGAGTTATTCAATAAATCAGCCCCATGGTTATTAAATACTGAATTAATACTGGTATAACCTTCACCCCATAACGGAGGGAAAATAAAAATCAAAATTCCCAGCGTAACAGCTCCGATAAGCACACGAACAAACCAGTTGTTTATAGTCGCAATACGTTTTTCAAGAAACATGGTTCCGCGGGTAAAATAAATTCCCAGCAAACCGGTAAAAATTCCCACGAGGATGTAAATCCATATCATATTAATATGAAACGGGGTTACCTGATCAAAATGCAGCATAACACCTTCACCCATAAAAAAGTAAGAAATTATAGTGGCCGATAATGCTGATATAAGTAACGGAATTAAAAAAGCCATGGTTAAATCAAGCATCAGCACCTCTAGGGTAAAAACGATTCCAGCCATTGGCGCATTAAAAATGCCTGCAATTGCACCAGCAGCTCCACACCCCACCATCAGAGTAATATACTTATACCGCAATTTGAAAACCCGTGCCAGGTTCGATCCTATTGAAGCACCGGTTAACACAATTGGCGCCTCCGATCCTACTGATCCACCAAAACCAATGGTAAGCGAACTGGCAATCATCGATGAATACGTTTTTGAAGGCTTTAACTTACTGCTCTTCTTCGAAATTGAATATAGAATTTTAGAAATTCCATGTCCGATATCATCGCGAATAACGTATCGAACAAACAACACTGTTAGCAATATTCCAATGAATGGATACAATAGATAGAGGTAATTAAATCCATCTACAGAAATCACCTCTGTTAACTCTTCAGCAACAAAGTGGATCAGGTTTTTTAACAACAGGGCAGCCAATCCACTTACCAGGCCTACAATCAAACTAAGCAAATACAAAAAGTTCTTTTCCGGAATTTTTGCTATTCGCCAGGCAACAAGTCGGGTTATTAACTTATTCAACAACACCTTGTTAATTCTAAGAATTCTAAACATGAGAAACATTAATTATCTGTTTACGATAGCGGGTAAAAACTCTTGCCCGCGAAATAAATCCAATATATTTGCCATTTTCGATTACAGCCAGGTTATAACGCCCCGATGATTCGAATTTTGCAGTAACAATCTCCATGCTATCATTCGGGTCGATAGAAAATTCAGGCATATACATCAATTCGCTTATTTTCACAGTGTCGTATAGTTCATGTTTAAAGATCATCGTTCTCACATCGTCCATTTTTACCATTCCCACCATCGTTCCATCTTCTTTTACAATCGGAAACAAATCGCGATGTGATCGTGTAATGGCTTCTGTAAGGTCGCGCAAATTTGCATCGGGCAACAATACTTCAAAGTCAGTTTCAATTAGATTCTTTACTTGCATCAACTGCAATACATTCGCATCTTTATCGTGAGTTAACAATTCTTTTCGTTTTGCCAACTGAATATGATAAACCGAGTTAGGCGTAAATGCCCTAACAATAAGGTATGCAAACGTAGCTGTAACCATCAGTGGCACAAACAATTTGTACCCTCCTGAAATATCTGCAATCAGAAATATCCCGGTGAGCGGAGCATGTAAAACGCCCGCAATTAACCCCGCCATTCCAATTAGTGCAAAGTTATTTGAATTTAATTCACGCACACCCAAACGGTTGATAAGTAAGGAAAAAAACATTCCGGTATTTACCCCCATAAAAAGCGTTGGAGCAAAAATACCACCAACACCGCCTGCTCCAAAGGTAAGAGATGTGGCTACAATCTTTAGCAAAATAACAGCTATAATAAGTAGCATGGCAGCCCAAATTTCTTCGCGTAACGAATAAAACAAACTATTATCGAAAAGGTAGCTTAAATCGCCAGCCAAACATTCGTTAATCGATTCGTAACCTTCGCCATAAAGTGCAGGAAAAAGAAAAATTAGTGCCCCCAAACTTGTTCCTCCAACCACTAACCTGATTCTGCTGTTTTTTAATTTCTCAAAGATACCGGCTATAAAGAGGTACATTTTGGTAAAATAAACCGAAACAAAACCAGTTACAATTCCTAAAGCAATATAATAGGGTAAATCTGGCAGTTTAAAAGCCTCGACCACGGAAAACGGGTAAAGCACATCCTGCCCCAGAAACAAGTAGGATGTTACCACCGCAGTTGATGATGCCAACAATAGCGGCACCAGCGAAAACACGGTAAGGTCGATCATAATTACTTCAACAGAAAAAACAATAGCTGCAATGGGCGCTTTAAAAATAGCTGCCATAGCACCGGCGCAGGCACAAGCCAACATTAATATAGTATTCTTGTAATTTAGCCGAAATACCTTGGCTATCCACGATCCCCAGGCAGTTCCGGTTGCTACGGTTGGTCCCTCCAGCCCCACTGAGCCACCAAAACCAACAGTTAGTGCCGATGTTAATACCGATGAATACAAATTATGTCGTCGAATATCTCCTTTTCGTTTTGAAATGCTATACAAAACAGTTGGAATTCCATGTCGTACCTCCGATCGAATAACATACTTAATCAGTACAATTGCCAAAAAGATACCCACAATAGGCATGGCAAAATAAATATAGTTATGCACTTCGCTGGAAACCAACCGATGTACCAGTTCTTCGGTAAATCTTACCGTATTTTTAAGAACAACAGCTGCCATTCCGGCCAAAACACCAATAACAATACTTAGCAAGGTTAAAAAACCTTGTTCGCCGAGGTGCTTTAAACGCCAACGGTGAAACTTAACCCAAATATGCTGCCTGTGCTTCGTCATTTTTTTCGATGAGGTAAAAGTAACAATTAGCAAGCGCGATTAACAAATTTTAAGGAACTAAAAGCTAAAGTTTTTGTTATCCTAATAAATTGGGGTAATATGAAAATAAAACTCACTGGCAGCAGCGGATACATTGGCCAGCTCATTTCAACAGACCTGGAAAAGAAAGGACATATTGTATCCGGTATTAAGCGCGACTTACTCTACGGTCCTCCAACCAATTTGCAACAAGAATTGCGAAATACCGATGTTGTCATTAACCTTGCCGGAGCCCCCATTCTCCAACGCTGGACAAAGAAAAACAAGGAAATCATTTACAACAGCCGCGTTGTAACCACACATAACCTGGTAAAAGCGATTATTGAAATACCCAAAAACGAACGCCCAAAAAAAGTGATATCAGCATCGGCAATTGGCATTTATAAATCAGGAAATTCGCACACCGAAGACAGCCTTAATTTCGATGAAGGTTTTGTTGGGAAAGTGGTGAAAGACTGGGAACACGAACTTACTACGTTACCCGGCAGCTTGCCGACCATTATTTTTCGCCTTGGGATTGTTTTTGGAAAAGAGGCACAAACTATACAAAACATGCTTCTTCCTTTTAAATTAGGACTTGGCGGAAAAATAGGTTCAGGACAACAACCATTTCCGTTTATTCATGAACAAGATGTGGTAAATGCATTCGTTTGGGCTACCGAAACACTTGAAACAAGTGACACATTCAATTTAACCGCCCCCGAATCAATCTCAAATAAAGAATTTACCCGCAGCTTTGCCCGGCAAATAAATCGGCCTGCGTTTTTTACCATTCCTGCTTTTGCGTTAAAGTTGCTATTTGGCAAGGCAGCTCAATTACTTACACAATCACCTGAGGTATCATCCAAAAAACTGCTTAAAGCTGGTTTTCAGTTCAAATACCCAACAATAAAAGCAACACTACAAAATATTATTAGTACGAGCTAAAAACTTTAGTTGCTAATTTCTGTTCTCATTCATTAGCTTTGTAAAAAAACACTTTTACACAATACTCATGAAGAACCAGGAAAAAGGCCATTTGCGAACGAACATAAAATTTTTCCGCGATGTATTTCTTTTACATCCTTACCGTTTGTTTGCCTTGCGCGCAACCGTTTCGATGGGGGTTTTAGCGGTACCTTTCATTATTGCTGGGCTACCGTTTTTTGGTGTAACGCTGGCTTTGGGCGCACTGGCCGGTGCTTTGTCAGAAACCGATGACCATCCGAAAGGCCGCGTAAAATCGTTATCAATAACCATACTCAGTTTCTTTATATCGAGTTTTTCGGTGGGACTTTTAAATAGTTACACCTGGATTTTGGGCACAGGTTTTATACTTTCCACCATCATATTTATTTTAATAGGTGGCATTGGCGAACGCTACCGTGCCATTACCTTCGGCTCTATATTAGTAGGTATTTATGCCATGCTTGGTATCGAGATAAGCCCAGCCTGGTATTGGCAGGCAATTTTACTTCCTGCCGGAGCACTTTTTCACGGCATACTTACTTTGATATTAATTTTTCGCAATCCGTGGCGTCTACTCGACCAGCAAATGGCCAGCGGTTTCAGAGCTCTTGGCAATTACCTCGAGAAAAAGGCCTTGCTTTTCCCAAGCGATAAAAAAGATCAGGAAGACATAAATAAAGATCTGGCCTTGCTAAACGTAAATGTGGTAAATGCACTTGAAGGCATAAAAAACGTATTGAATAATTATGCCCGGGAGATGAAAAACACCGAGCCACTGAATAGTTACCTTCAACGCTTTATGTTGTTACAGAGTCTTCACGAACGTGCAGCATCAACGCACCAGCGCCACGATAAACTGGGGAACAGCAACGAACAAATTGAGATTTTGGAAGGTTTTGGCGAAATGCTTCGCCAATTGGCATACGCTTCACGAATGGTTGCAGAAAATATGCTTGCCGGAACTTCTTACAATCACCCACCTGCACTCGAATGGATCTCAAAAGCCATCGACGACAAACTGCAAACAATGCCGTTGGAAGATACTCAGGATCTGATTCTGCTTCATCATAATTTACATCGTTCGCACGTTTCGTTAAAATTCCTCGACAACCTGGAGGAAGGAACTTCAATTCCTCGTTTACGACGTGATGAAAGAACGCCATTTCAACGTTTAAAAGAACAGCTCACTTTTCGCCATCCGCGAATGCGTTATGCATTGCGGCTCAGCTTAACTTTTGCACTTGGCTACGTTCTTCAGGTTTACTTCAACCTCGACAAAGGCCAGTGGGTAATGCTAACCAGTTTATTTGTTAGCCAGATTACCTATAGCGACACCCGCCGCCGTTTGTTTGAGCGTTTACTGGGAACCGCTACCGGTATTATTATCGGAGCCGCATTATTACAGATTTTTACCACTACAGCCGCACAGGTTCTACTGATGATGGGTTCTGCAATGGCATTTTTCTATTGGCTTAGAAAAAAATACTCGATAGCGGTAATATTTGTAACCACTTTTGTACTGAGTGCTTTTAATATCATTTCAAACGACGGAGGCATAAACATTATGATTCCGCGTCTGGTTGATACTTTGCTTGGTGCAACGCTATCGTTTCTCACCATTCGTTTCTTATGGCCGGGTTGGCAATATCGGCGTATTTCGGGGCTTATTTCCACCGCATTGGAAAAAAACAGAAACTATTTTCAGGCCATTGCAAAAGAATATAAAGAGGTAAGTAACGACGATTTAAACTACCGCATTGCCCGAAGAGAAGCACACCTTGCCGATAACGAGCTGGCACAGGCCTGGAACAGTATGCGCCAGGAGCCTAAAAGCAAACAACACATTATGGAAAATGCATTAACCATCACCTATTTAAATCATGCATTGTTGTCGCACCTTTCGGCACTGGGAGCACACCGCGAAACAAATATTGAGAGCTACAAAGATATTGAACCATTGTTTCAACAAATTGCTAAAAAGCTTACGGAAGCCGGCAGAGAAAGCATCATCCAGAAAGATAAGTTTTCATCCGATCTGTCGGAACTGCTAATGACATTACAACAGCAAATTAAGGGCTCTGGAGCTGGGTTAAAACGACAGCAACTACGCTTATTTTACAATATTGCAGCAACTACATCCAAAATTATTGATAAGTTAAAACGTTCAGGTATCAATATAAAAAATCAGACATAAAAAAAAAACCTTCTGCCCGAAGACAGAAGGTTTTGCGTATATAAAAATTGATCTGAATTAGTCAACTTGAGGACCAGCAGCAACCAATGCTTTACCTTCTTCGTTATCAGTATATTTCTCGAAGTTTTTGATAAAGCGACCACCAAGATCTTTCGCTTTTTCTTCCCATTCAGAAGCATTAGCATAAGTATCTCTAGGATCAAGAATACCAGTATCAACACCTGTTAATTCAGTAGGAATTTCAAGGTTGAAAATTGGCAGGTTTTTAGTTGGAGCTTTGTCGATTGAACCATCAAGAATAGCAGTAATGATACCACGAGTATCTTTAATTGAAATCCTTTTACCTGTTCCGTTCCATCCAGTGTTTACCAAATATGCCTCAGCACCGTGCTCTTCCATTTTCTTCACTAATTCCTCACCGTATTTAGTTGGGTGAAGTGAAAGGAAAGCACCACCAAAACATGCAGAGAATGTTGGCTGTGGAGTTGTAACACCACGCTCAGTTCCTGCTAATTTTGCAGTAAATCCAGATAAGAAATAATATTTAGTTTGCTCTGGAGTCAGTTTTGAAACCGGAGGAGTAACACCAAATGCATCAGCAGTCAAGAAAATTACTTTTTTAGCATGACCAGCTTTTGATGGAACAGTAATGTTCTCGATGTGGTGAATTGGGTAAGAAACACGTGTATTTGCAGGACCTGAATTGAAATCAATTTTTCCATCAGCATCAAGAGTAACGTTTTCAAGAAGAGCGTTACGTTTGATAGCACCGTAAATTTCTGGTTCTGCATCTTTATCCAGATTAATTGTTTTTGCATAACAACCACCTTCGAAGTTAAATACACCTTCATCATCCCAACCGTGCTCATCATCACCAATTAGCTGGCGGTTTGGATCTGTTGAAAGAGTTGTTTTACCAGTACCAGAAAGACCAAAGAAAATAGCAACATCACCTTCTTTACCAACATTGGCAGAACAGTGCATTGCAGCCATACCTGCTTTTGGTAAATAGTAGTTCATCATTGCGAACATACCTTTTTTCATCTCTCCACCGTACCAGCTACCACCGATAACCTGCATTTTTTCTTTCAGGTTAAAAACAGTGTATACCGGAGAGTTCATACCAAACTCTTCCCATCTGTCGTTTTGAGTTTTTGAACCATTCATTGCTACGAAATCAGGCTCACCGTAGTTTTCCAATTCTTCATCGGTTGGACGGATAAACATGTTTTTCACAAAGTGTGCTTGCCATGCAACTTCCATGATGAAACGAATTTTCAAACGAGAATTTTCGTTAGCTCCAAGAAAAGTATCCATTACATACAATTTCTTTCCAGAAAGTTGTTTTGCAGTAATTTCTTTTAAATAATCCCAAGCTTCTTCTGAAACTTTTTTGTTATCGTTTGGAGATTCCGGAGTCGTCCACCAAATATCTTGTGAAGCTTCGTTATCTACCAAAAACTTATCTTTAGGAGAACGACCTGTGAATTCACCAGTCATCACATTAACAGCGCCAAGTTCTGATAACTGACCTTTTTCGAATCCTTCTAAAGCAGGATTCATTTCTTCTTCATAAAGTTTCTCGTATGAAGGGTTGTGGATAATTTCCTGTACGTCAACAATTCCGTACTTACTTAAATCTAAATTTGCCATAACTACCTAATAATTAACTTAATAATACAATTTTTCGTCTACTTAAATCGGGACACAAAAATATCATAATTTTCCAATCAGCAGGATTGATCTCCCCCATTTCCCCTTTTTTTCACACCGATTAAACATTAGCTTAACAATCGATTTTTTTGCAAAAAAGAAGGTATTTTTGTCTTAATTTAGGCATAAAAATAGCGTTACAAGTAGAAATGTAACGCTATTTTTTATATTAAAATGACCGTTATGATCTTGGATGAAACTGATGAATCGTCGACTTCAGATAATCCTTATCCAGATGCGTATAAATTTCAGTTGTTAATATCGATTCGTGCCCTAACATTTCCTGAACGGCCCGCAAGTCGGCTCCACCATTTATCAGGTGTGTTGCAAACGAGTGTCGGAATGTATGCGGGCTAATTTTCTTATCTAAATTAACTTTGGCGGCCAGATTTTTAATAATGGTGAAAATCATTACCCTGCTTAATTTTCTTCCGCGGCGGTTTAAAAACAGGATGTTTTCACTGTCTTTATTCACCCGCAAATTCTTTCTGTAATTCCCCAGATACTTATTAATCTCTTCAATTGCCCGTCCGCTAACCGGTACTAATCTCTCCTTGCCGGCTTTTCCTTCAATTTTTATAAATCCCTGCTCAAAAAACAGGTTGGTCATTTTCAGGTTTACCAACTCAGAGACGCGTAAACCACAACTATACAAAGTTTCCAACATGGCTTTGTTTCGTTGCCCCTCTGATTTTTTCAAATCGATGGCATTGATTAACATATCAATTTCTTCCATCGATAATATATCAGGAAGTTTACGACCAATTTTTGGCGACTCAAGCAAAGCGGTCGGATCACTAGTGATCTTCTCTTCAATTAACAGATATTTATAGAATGATTTTATGCCGGAGATGGTTCGTGCCTGAGTTCTTGGACTTACACCTTTATCATTTAACCATTCGACAAAACTTTTTAACTGACTCAGTGTTACCTTTTCCGGATTTACCCCTTTAAAACTTTTTTCAAAAAAATTCTCAAGCTTATTAATATCATTAATATATGCAGCTATCGAGTTCTGCGATAATGATTTTTCTAACCTCAAGTAATTTTCATATCCCTTTTTACATTCCTCCCATTTCATATTTTTGCAAATTAAGGTTACTTTTATGTCTGTTTATATTGCACTACGCAAACTTTCCTAAGCAGTGAACTATTATAACAAAAAAATATTACGTTGCATTTTGAATAAAGTTACTATAAAATAAATTAAAATCGAAAAAATGAAGCTCTTGATTATCAATGGACCGAACTTAAACCTACTTGGGGTAAGGGAAAAGTCGATTTATGGAACAGAAAGTTTTAAAAGTTATTATGAACAGTTAAAACAGAATTTTGCCGAGCAGGAACTTACTTACTTCCAATCAAACGTTGAGGGCGAATTAATTAATAAATTACACGAACATGGGTTCACTTACGACGGGATAATTATAAACGCCGGTGCTTATACACATACATCGGTAGCTATACGCGATGCCATTGCAGGAATAAAAACACCTGTTGTTGAAGTACATATTTCAAATACGCTTACTCGCGAAGATTTCAGACATAAATCACTTATTGGCCCGGTATGTAAAGGATGCATTATGGGATTTGGTCTTGAATCGTACCGATTGGCAATTCAAAGTTTCGTAAATTGAAATTTAATCTATACTCTCTATTAAATTTAATCGTTGATTAAATTTAATTTAACCGTTAAATCGGGTTTTATTGTACTTTTGCGCCCTTAAAATTTAGAAATAATGAGACAGACCAAAATTGTTGCAACGATATCAGATCAAAGATGTGATGTAGATTTTATACAATCACTTTATGATGCCGGGCTGAATGTTGCCCGTATTAACACCGCCCATATTACTCCCGAAAGCGGGAAAGTTATGGTTGATAATATTCGCGCGGTTTCAGACAAAATTGCAATTCTTGTTGACACCAAAGGCCCAGAAATAAGAACATGTCAAACTCTTTCGGACACAGAAGTTAAGGAAGGAGAACTGGTTACACTTTCATACTCTACCGGAGTACTGGATAATGTACAAAACATTTGTGTAAACTACAAAGGTTTTGTAAACGACCTGAATGTTGGCAACAAAATTCTTGTGGACGACGGCGAAACTGAATTTGAAGTAGTTGAAAAACACATTCAATATTTATTGTGTAGAGTTTGTAACTCAGGCGTTATTAAAAAACGAAAAAGTATTAATGTACCCGGCGTAGAAATTAAATTACCATCGCTGACTGAACGCGACGTGGAATTTATTCGCTTTGCTGCTGAAAACGAACTCGATTTTATTGCGCACTCATTTGTACGCCATAAGGAAGATGTTAATGACGTTCAGAAAATTCTGGATGAACATAACAGCCCTATTAAGATTATTGCCAAAATTGAAAACATGGAGGGTGTTGACAATATTGACGAGATATTAGAATACGCTTATGGTATTATGGTAGCACGTGGCGATCTGGGTATTGAACTTCCTGAATCGAAAATCCCATCGATTCAACGGAACCTGGTTCGTCGTGCAATATTGTTCCAAAAACCGGTTATTATTGCCACGCAAATGTTGCACACCATGATTGAGCACCCAAGACCAACACGTGCCGAGGTGAGCGATGTAGCAAGTGCTATCTACATGGGAACCGATGCGATAATGTTAAGTGGCGAAACAGCTTACGGAAAGTATCCTGTTGAAGCCGTTAAAGCGATGGATAAAATTGCACAGGAGGTTGAACCGGACCGCGACCGTCGCGAACTGACTGTACCACTTAAATCAGATATTCCGGCTTATCTGGCACAATCGGCTATACGGGCTGCACGCGAATTAAAACCCGATGCAATTGTTACATCAACCACTACAGGAAAAACAGGACGCTACCTGTCATCACACCGTCCGTTTTACCCGGTTTTCGTAAAATGTCACTCGCAACGTGTGATGCGCCAACTGGCACTATCATTTGGAATTCATCCTTCGTTCCTTGAAGCAAAAAAGAACAAGATGAAAATCCAGAAAGCAGCCGTTCAGGAATTGGTTAATCAAGGAACAATTAATATGGACGACCTGGTAATTTATGTAGGTGGACGTTTTGGCGAAGATGCAGGTGCATCATTCATCGAAATATCAACTGCCGACAGGTTATTCATGAAACCAAAGGAATTAAGTTAACAACGATTTTACTCCATAAAAAAAGCCTTGCTTCTTTATAGAAACAAGGCTTTTTCTTTTTGTATGAATTCTTTATCGGAAGTCAATAACTTCTACGTCATCGTGGTTGGCAGCATTAAAAACAAATTCCGAATCATCAAAACCGGCATTTGTATCCATTTCTTTTACCAGAATTCCATACAAGTTTCCATCGGTACTGTGCAGTGTTGCCGAGTGAATCATCATTTCAGCCTTATCAATAGCCACTTCAATCATGGTTACATCGTAAGTATCCGAATCAGGGAAAAGATTGATATGATAAAGCGTTTTTCCACCTTCCGTTTTTTCATCCACAAACTCGGAACGAAAACCGCGTTCGTAAATACTGAACAACGACGAAGGATCCATTAATTCACTACTTTCATCGTCGATATTAGAAATGGTTACCTGGTTACCGTCTTTCATGTAATTCCAGATTGTTTCGCCATTTGAAAATACTTCAACTCCCAAATCGGGTAGTTGCACACAATATTTCTGCCCTTTTATTTTTATAGTGCCGGCATTTGTTTCGTCGATGTCCATTTCCTCATTAACCATTGAAAAAACAAAACTAGCTGACATCGACTTAATATCTTTTGTTTTGGCACTTACTTCATCCAGAATTTTTTTGGCCTTTGCATCACTCTGCGACCATCCTAAGGTTGCTACCATAACCAGCGCAACCATCAATACTATTCTCTTCATTCGTTTTACTATTGTACTATTCCTATGTCAGAAAATGAAAACGCTACGATCTTTTCGCCCAAATGTGTAAATCCCGGTCACGTATCACCCTCAAAAATTAATTCTACAAACTATTCAATAACTGTTCCAAACTATATTCATCCTGAAGCAAAACCTGCCGGGCCTTACTTCCTTCGCTTGGTCCTACCACTCCGGCAGCCTCCAATTGATCCATTAAACGCCCCGCACGATTGTAACCAATAGAGAATTTCCGCTGAATCATCGATGTCGATCCCATTTGGTTCATCACCACTACGCGCGCTGCATCATCAAATAACTCATCGCGGTTACGCAAATCCACTTCTCCCGGCCCGGGTTCTTCATCGCCTGCATATTCGGGCAACAAAAATGCCGTTGGATATCCGCGTTGATCACCGATAAATTCAACAATGCGTTCTACTTCAGGTGTGTCAACAAAAGCACATTGTACGCGCGTCATTTCACTTCCCTGCGAAATAAGCATATCTCCGCGTCCGATAAGCTGGTTCGCACCCGGCGAATCCAAAATGGTTCGCGAGTCAATCATCGATGCAACTTTAAACGCAATACGCGCCGGGAAGTTCGCCTTAATTACACCGGTAATAATATTGGTTGACGGGCGCTGTGTAGCAATAATCATATGAATACCAACAGCCCTTGCCAGCTGAGCAATTCGTGCAATTGGCAATTCAATCTCTTTTCCGGCAGTCATAATCAGGTCGGCAAACTCATCGATGATCACGACGATGTATGGCATAAAACGATGCCCTTTCTCCGGATTCAATCGGCGCGATATAAATTTCTTATTATATTCCTTAATATTACGCGCCTGGGCGGCTTTCAGCAGATCGTAACGCGCATCCATTTCTACGTTTATCGAATTCAGCGTATTTTTCACTTTCTGAATATCGGTAATCACCGGCTCTTCCGCATCGGGTAACTTTGCCAGGTAGTGTTTTTCCAACACCGAATAAATATTCAGCTCAACCTTTTTCGGATCGATAAAAACAAACTTCAACTGCGACGGATGTTTTTTGTATAGCAACGAAGTAATGATCACATTTATACCTACCGATTTACCCTGTCCGGTAGCTCCGGCAACAAGAATATGGGGCATTTTAGCCAGATCGAATATAAAGGTTTCGTTCGAAATGGTTTTTCCCAGCGCAACCGGTAATTCTGCTTTACTTTCCTGAAATTTCTTTGAACGTACAATAGAATGCATCGACACCGTTTCAGGATTCTGATTTGGCACCTCAATACCAATGGTCCCGCGCCCCGGAATTGGCGCTATAATACGAATTCCTAAAGCCGCCAGACTCAACGCAATGTCATCTTCAAGATTTTTAATCTTCGAGATACGTACACCTGGAGCCGGAACAATTTCGTAAAGTGTAATTGTTGGACCGATTGTGGCTCTGATCTTTGTTATCTCGATTTTATAATGACGAAGCGTTTCAACAATTTTATTCTTGTTGGCTACCAGTTCTTCATTCTTTACTTCGGCATTGCCAAACTGATGATCTTCCAGCTGATCGAGTGAAGGAAACTTGTAACTCGCCAAATCCAGGGTTGGATCATAATCTTCCAATTCCTCCGGCTCCTTTCCATCCGACTCTTCTTCCTTATGCTTTGGAGCAACCGTTAAATTCAGGTCATCCTCTTTTTTTATCGGAATCACCTCAATATCATCTTCAGGCTCCTCTTCGGACTGGGCTATTTCAATATCGTCGTCTTCTGCCTTCGGCTCATCATGAGGCAACTCATCCTTATCATCCGACTCAAAAATAGCTTTAACTACATCATCGTCATCTTCTATTATTTTTGTTATCGATTCTTCGCCTTCAACCTCTTCACTCGAAGTAGCTCCTTCATCTCTTTCTTCTTCATCCTGCCCGGTTTCATGCGAGTTCTTTTTCAGCAGCCCTTTCAGCAAATTAAAAGCACCATCGAAACGAACGACGATAATTGCCAATCCGGAAATGAATAACAGAAATACAAGCCCTACAATACCGATCAGCGAACGCAACCAGTTGCTTAGAACAAAACCATAATGGCCTCCCCAATAGATGGCCGATCCGGCATCGGTTTTATTAAAGAATAATCCCAGCGCCACCGAAAACCAAATTATGCAAATAATACTATACCATACACTTTTCAGATAGTTTCCTGTTTTTCGACCTAAAATCCGTGCTCCGCTAATGGCCATTAAATACACAAGTACAAACGATGCCAGTCCAAACCCTCGGTTCATAATAACTTCCGACAAATAAGCCCCCAGTTTCATCCCTTTATTCTGAGCTTTTACCTCAGTATTGAAAAGGAATTCGCGCCATCCCGAATCCATTATACTTTGATCGGCTGCACCGTAAAATAAAAACGACACAAAGGAAATTAACAGATAAGCTGCTGCCAATAGCACGAACAACCCGAACAGAAAATATAGTTTTTCTCTGTTGAACAAAGGTGTACGCTTCTTTTTGGTACGTTTATTTTTCGATTTTGCTGGCTTTTTCTTCGCTCTAAATGCCATGGAATTATTTTTAATCCGAATTTTTATTCACACAAATTTTCAATATAACGATTAAGTTTCATTTCAATTTCTGAGTTTCCAAAAATCATTCAACAAAATCGACTCTAACAGCTAAACAACAACATTATTCCTTTTAAAACTGAATAATGTGGGTTAAATTGCCCGCAAATTTAACTAAAAAAACTCAGGTAGAAGTTATGCCTGCTTGCGAATTCCTGCAATCATTTCAAGAAAAAAGTGTTAATAATCGATGGTTGTTTTATTGCAATTTGAAAGTATACCCGCCACCTGTTTTCCGAATTAATAAATCAATCTAAAAAAGCTGTTTTTAAATAGCACAAACAACACAAAACCAAGTACTAACCCATTTCTTTTTATGCTTTGTTTTTCTATGTTTGTTAAGAGTTTGATTCTTTTTTCAGACTACTTAATTAACTATACCAATGAAGAAACGAGCTGTTGTTGCTTTGGGCGGAAACGCCATTCTGCGCGGGAACGAAGAAGGAACCATCGTTCAGCAGGAAAAAAATGTAACCGATACACTTGAAAACCTGGTGCCACTACTACGCGATGGTTACGAACTGGTACTTACGCACGGCAACGGACCGCAGGTAGGCAATATATTAATGCGTAACGACGCCGGCGAACAACTTTATAACATCGCCCCCATGCCACTAAACATTTGCGTGGCCGATTCGCAGGGTGGTATTGGTTTTATGATTGAGCGGATGATGCGCAACGTCCTCAACAAACACGGTATCGACAAAAATGTAATTTCTATGGTTACACTGGTTGAGATCGATGCTAATGATCCTGCGTTTCAAAAACCATCGAAACGTATCGGAAAAGTATACAACAAAGCAGAAGCAAACAGACTGGCCGAACAGAAAGGCTGGGATTTTAAACCAACATCAAAAAGCAAAGACGGATACCGGCGGGTTGTCCCCTCGCCCACGCCCGTTGACATTGTAAATAAAGACATCATCCGTCAACTGCTCGAAAACGGCAATATCGTTATTGCTGCCGGAGGCGGTGGTATTCCTGTATATTTTGATGAAAACAAAGATGTGCGGACATTGGATGCGGTAATCGACAAAGATATGGCCTCGGGTATGCTGGCCACCAATATCGATGCTGATGAGCTCTACATTCTTACCGACATACCTTTTATATACAAAAACTTCGGGGAGGAAACACAGCAGAAACTGGAATTTTTAAATTATTCAGACACCCTGAAACATCTTGGAAATGGTACATTTGCAGAAGGAACGATGGAGCCCAAAATAAAAGCCTGCCTAAACTTTATAAAAAACGGTGGTAGCAAAAGTATTATCACCGAAGCCACCAAACTGGCGGACAAAAGTTACGGCTCAAAAATTACAATGAATTACGACGATTTAGAAAAAAAACGTACAATAAACAACCATGATAAATAATTTAAAAAACAGAAATTTCCTAAAACTACTCGATTTTACTCCCGGGGAAATAACTCAGCTACTTGATCTTGCAGCAAGTCTAAAGAAGGCGAAATACGAAGGCATAGAAAAACCTTTGCTTTCGGGCAAAAACATTGCGCTGATTTTTGAAAAAGCTTCTACCCGCACACGCTGTGCTTTCGAAGTAGCGGCTTATGATCAGGGAGCACGTGTTACTTATTTAGGGCCTTCCGGCTCACAGATTGGGCAGAAGGAAACCATGAAAGATACTGCGCGTGTTTTAGGCAGAATGTACGACGGCATTGAATACCGCGGTTTTGGACAAGACATAGTGGAGGAACTAGGCGAATCTGCAGGCGTTCCGGTCTGGAATGGCCTGACGAACGAATTTCACCCGACTCAGATTCTGGCTGATTTCCTCACCATGAAAGAACACGGCAACAAGCCTTTATCGGAAGTAAAATTCTGTTACCTGGGTGATGCACGAAATAATATGGGGAATTCACTCATGGTAGGTGCTGCCAAACTGGGAATGGATTTCAGAGCCGCTGCCCCCATAGCTTGTCAACCGGCTGAAGAATTGCAAGCGGAATGTCGCAAAATAGCAGCTCAAACCGGCGGCAATATTATGATTACCGAAGATGTAGCCACCGCAGTAAAAGACTGTGATTTTCTGTATACCGACGTATGGGTGTCAATGGGTGAGCCCGACGAAGTATGGCAGGAACGTATAAAACTACTGCTCCCTTACCAGGTAAACACAAAAGCAATGAAACTCACCGGGAATCCCGATGTAAAGTTCCTGCACTGCCTACCGGCTTTCCACAACCACGATACAAAAGTTGGCGAACAGATTTATCAAAAATTTGGACTGGAAGCCATGGAAGTAACCGAAGAAGTTTTTGAGAGCCAAGCATCGCTGGTATTCGATGAAGCAGAAAACCGCATGCACACCATAAAAGCAGTTATGGTTGCCACCCTGGCTTAAGTAAAACCACCATAGATTTTAAAGCATTATCTTCGTTTTTTGGAGATGGTGCTTTTTTTAGCTCCTAGTTGCGAGCCACTATACTCGCTTTCAATCTACACCAATCTCACCAACTCAGTGCTCTTTAATCCTTCATCATCACTAATACTTTTCTTCCTTTCAATCCTTTTCCTATTTTTACCTCGTGAAAAATCATTCAACATCCATAACGAGTATACTATTAGCAGCCCTGCTTCTATTCTCCATACAAAGTATAGCGTCGAACGAGAAAAAACAGGAACGAGTTGCTTTGCTTACATCACACATAAATTCCGGCTATGCTTTTCATAACGATTCGATCCATAAAATTGATTTTCGTTATGCTGATAAAAAAAGAGGATTCAAACCTTTTATTGCGCCGTCGCTTTTGATTGCCGGAGGAACGATTCTGCATTTTTCCGACTGGAAATATGATATTAATGAGTGGCGTGGGGAACACTTTAACTACACAGGCAGCCTGGATGACTATTTACGCTTTGCTCCAATTGCGACAGTTTATTCTTTAAACCTCTTGGAAATAAAGGGAAAAAACAATATTGGCAACCAAACCGCTATTTTGGGCAAAAGCATGGTATTGACTACCATCATTACAAAAAGCCTCAAAAGTATTCTGGATGTGAAACGCCCGACAGGCGAACCGCAGTCGATGCCCTCCGGACATACAGCCATTGTATTTGCAGCAGCCCAATGGATGCACCGCGAATACGGCGAGGTAAGCCCCTGGTACAGCATAGGCGCTTATGTCTGCGCCAGTACTGTGGGAATCATGCGTATTTCTAAAGGCGCACATTGGGCTTCAGACGTAATGGTTGGCGCTGGTGTAGGAATGATATCCACTGAACTCATCTACCTCACCCACCAGTACAAATGGGATCGGCAACACCTGAAAAATCTTGATATTTTTCCTTTTAAAACCGGCAGCCAAAAAGGAATTGCACTGGTCTATACGTTCTAGATGCGTAAAAGCGATGATCTTCAAGCCACACATCTTCATTTCACCTGATCTTTGAAAGCCCCCACTCAACTACACTCTTTTCCTTTCACCTTTAAACTTTATCCTCTATCCTCTTCTTTTTTTCGTAGTAATTTATATTTTTGTCACACACAAATTCGGATTACGCAGCAGACTAATGGCATCTTTACAAACTCAAAAACAATGGCATGTGGTTTACACCCGATCCCGGGCGGAAAAAAAGGTGGTACAAGAGCTTAACGCTAACAATATTGAGTGCTTCCTTCCCCTGCAAAAAAAACTCCGCCAGTGGAAAGACCGCAAAAAATGGGTAGAGACGCCCCTGATTCCAGGCTATTGTTTTGTAAATATTACCCGCAAAGAATACGACAAAGTACTACAGTTTAATAATGTGGTAAGTTACATC
Source organism: uncultured Draconibacterium sp. (assembly GCF_963677155.1). Classification (NCBI taxonomy): domain Bacteria; kingdom Pseudomonadati; phylum Bacteroidota; class Bacteroidia; order Marinilabiliales; family Prolixibacteraceae; genus Draconibacterium; species uncultured Draconibacterium sp. The sequence continues at coordinate 256,836 of NZ_OY781884.1, forward strand.
ACTTTCGAACGGAAAGCTGCCATTGTTAGCAAGAGTGAGATAGAAGCACTACAGACAATGCTTCATCAGTTTGACTTTGAAGTAAACGTAACAATGGAAAATTTCAAACCAGGAAAACAGGTTGAAGTAATCGAAGGACCAATGGTTGGATTAAGTGGAGAACTCATAGAGTGCCGGGGCAAAAATAAATTTGCGTTGCGCATTGAACAGATCAACACTTCCTTTTTGGTCGAAATTCCTGCCTCTTACCTGAGTGCGGTGCCGGAAGCGGTAATTTAATTACTAAAAACAAGCACATCTTCGACATACTACTTTCAATGAAGAATATTCTATTCATAAAACCAACATCAAAAAACCACAAGGAAATTACAAATTTCCGCCTACACCTCCATCATGCCATTCAATACGGCCTAAAAAAATAAAAACCAACCTAAAATAATAGAAAGTCCATTTTCCCAAATCAACCATACAATAGATACCACACACTCTTTTTTAACAGATGATTAACAATTACATTATTTATTTTTCATGTTCCACACACACTCTCCAAAACTAAAATTGTATCTTTACCCCCCCTAAATTCAATGACCAGCTCGAACAATATATGTAACCGAGGAGGCGAAGCAGTGTCTAAACGTTATAGTAGTGTTGTTTCTTGATGAATATTTTTTTTTGCAGATTTCAGTATTAAAGATCTTTTATATCTGGTTATTATTTCTTACAAGTCGCAATACTTACATTTGTAACCCAAATTAATACTTACCAATAATATTATTACTCATTGGAGATAAATATTTCTCACCTTTAGGCCCTCCTAATAAACATATCAAGAGTATTCGCAATAATTGTATACAACATTAATGGCAGGCCAATGAGCAAAGCAAATAAGATAAGAACAATTCAACTAATCCTTGTCGAACAGAAGTAGACTCTACACTCTCTATCTTTTGCTGACTAATAAAACATTGACAGCAATACAATTTAAACACTTACTAAAAAAGTAATTTAATATGCGATCACAATTAACTATAGCTGTTGATTTCGACGGAACCATTGTCGAACACCAATACCCTAAAATCGGGAATGAAATCCCCTTCGCCACCGAAACACTTCGTGCATTGCAGAAAAAAGGACACAAGCTAATATTGTGGACCTATCGGACACAAAAAGAACTGGATGAAGCAGTTGAATTTTGTCGTGAAAAAGGAGTGGAATTCTATGCCGTAAATAAAAATTACCCGGAGGAAAAGCTGAACGACAATACGGGTAGGAAGATATTAGCAGATCTCTACATCGACGACCGAAACTATGGTGGCATGCCCAAATGGATAGATATCTACCATAGTCTGCATCCTGAAGAACAGATAGGTAATGAACGACCTGAGACAAAAAGCTGGTGGAAAAGGTAAAGATTCAGCAATATGCAATAGATAAAATCATTTCCGCGTGCTATTTGAAACTCATCGTATAAACCATGCCTATGACAAATTAAGGTACAATCCCCCGGAATCAGCCATCTCGAAGAATCCTCTCCCTGTATAGATATTTAACGAAACCACTATACATTGGGAATATACAGGTTTAAATCTCAGATGAAATTCAGCAATATAGAAATATTGAACTTTGGTCTACTGATTTCGGTTTTCGGTCAATAAAAAAAGAAATTTACAGAAACCAAAGTAACTGCAATAATTTGCAGAGTCTGCCCCGAATTAAATACAGTAGTCCTAACCAACAACTGGAAAACAAATATTATACACTAACAATGAATTCAAGAAAATTCCATCGTCTGCTTTCACTACTAATTGTAGTTGCTTCGCTTTCGCTTTTCTCCTGCCACAGCAGCAAAGAGCTTATCTATATGAAAAACGTTCAAAACAACCAGGTAATCAAAGCATTGACAGACACCATTACGGAATACATCATTAAACCGGGCGACATCCTGTACGTCAGCATCAAATCGATGAATGCCGAAGTAAATGCTCTGTTCAATCCGGAGTCAAATATGGAAGTCCAGAGTTACAATTCGTACCAAAAATACACCACCCCCCAAGGAGCATACCTCTATGGTTTTGAGGTAGATGAAAACGGAAACCTCCCACTTCCCATAATGGGAGATATCCCCGTAGCTGGTCATCCAAGTTCCCGCATCGAAAATATTGTACAAAAATATGCTGACAAATACCTCAAGGAAGCCATTGTTAAAGTAAAACTATTGAACTACAAGGTTACCATTATAGGCGAAGTAAAACGCCCCGGTGTATATTACAATTACAATAATAACTTTACCGTGCTGGAAGCATTGGCCATGGCCAATGGGAGCACCGACTATGCCAACATTTCCAGGGTAATGATCATACGTCCAAAACCTGATGGTCAGAAAGCCATGATCCTTGACCTTGCCGATTCCGATGCGTGGCTGCAAAAAGGCTTTTACCTCCACCCCAACGATTACATTTTTGTTGAACCCGACGAGCGCAAGAACATCCAGCTTAACGCCCAGTTTTTTTCCATGATCATTTCGTCGGCCAGTTTATTGTTAGCGGTATTCGGACTCATGAAGTAGAGAAAGCCTGGCATAAAACAAAAAACAACCACCCCAAAATCAGGCCGTCAGTCCGGGTTGATTCTTTAACCAATTAATCACTTACAAAACCGTGCAAAAAAAATGTAGTATTATTTTCCGAAATTGAAATAAAGAAAAAATCTACAGGGAGCTAAAAAGGCAAGAATAAAAGCCCCGAAACAGCCTCTGGGTCCCGCATTAAAAATAAAGACAAATCATTTTTTAAAATTTTTTATTACTCCCAACTCATACTCACAGAAAATACAGAAACAATACAACAGAAACACACTCACAAAAAGAAAACTTTAATACGATGACAGCGAACAATAGCAATCAACCATACAACACAATTGAGCAAGATGATGAAATAGACATCAAACGAATGCTCTTTCTTCTGTTGCGCAAATGGTATTGGCTGGCTCTGGGGCTTTTTCTGGGAGTAACCGGAGCCTATTTATTTGTTAAATATACCCCCGATAAATTCCAGGTAAACACCAGCTTATTGGTTACCGATAACAGCAAAGGCTTCAACATGGAAAATTTATTTATGGACGAAATGATGGGTAGCAGCAGTAAAGTTAGCCTGCAAAACGAATTGGAATTCCTGCGTTCCTACACCCTGAACCATCAGGCAGTGGACAATCTCAACTGGCAAACCAGTTGGCAAAAAAAGAACCTCATCATCTGGAGCGGCATCTACCTCTACGAGCCTTTTATCCTCAATAAATCCGGAGAAGCCTTAAACCCCGCAGGAATAGCGGTTTATATCACCCCACTCTCCGAAACTGAATACAAAATCACTGTCGATGGAGAAATCAAAGAAGAAAAACAGAACGTAAAAATTGAATTCGCTGAAATCGCAAACTACGGCCAGCCTTTTCAAAACGAATACTTTAATTTTACACTTACTCCAAAAGAAAATTACAAAGAACTGGTTGGCGAGTGCTTCCGTTTTTCGTTTATTGATAAAAGCAAACTTACTATTGCCTATCTAAAAAGGGTGAATACCGACTATAGCAAGGAAAGTGAAGTAATCAAACTATCGATCGAAAGTACAGAACCCCTGCGCGACATTCACTACCTGAACGAATTGGTACGCGTATACCTGGAGCTAAAACTCAACCTGCAAACACAATCACCGAAACGCTCGCTCGACTTTATCGACTCACAGCTATCGGGTATCTCCAGCGACCTAACTGCGGCAGAAAACACCTTTACCGAGTTCCGATCGAAAAACCAGATCATCGACCTCAGCAGTCAGGGAAGCCTTATTATGGAACAGCTAAAAGAAATTGAGCAGGAAAAGTCGCAGATGCAAATGCAGCTCGATTATTTTAAAAATCTTCAGCATTACCTCGGCAACATTCAAAGTGCAAATCAATTGGTGGCACCTTCCGTAGTTGGCATTACAGATGCCACCTTAAACGCCCTTGTTCTGAAACTCAGCGAACTATACAGCCGCCGTAAGATATTGGCTTTTAGTGCTTACGAGAACAACCCCTCACTAATTCTCCTCAATCAGGAAATTGAACAGGTAACCCATCAGGTTCGCGAAATGCTGGTTAACCTAGTCGACAACACCCAGCTATCGGTAAACACACTCGACCTCCGCTACAACCGCATCAATAAACAGTTGAACAATATGCCCGAGCAGGAGCAACAACTGATAAATATCCAGCGCCAATACGAGCTCACCAACGACATCTACACCTTCCTACTGCAACGACGTGCCGAACTCGAAATTTCGCTGGCCTCTGCCCTTGTTGATATACAAGTCATCGACCCTGCCCAGCTCGAGCGTCTCGTTCCGCTGAATAAAAACCCTTTACTCACCCTGATTATTGGAGCCTTTCTCGGACTGACACTCCCGGGAATGCTCATCCTTATTGTCGACTTTTTCGACAATAGTATTCAGCTACAGGAAGATATTGAGAAGTTGACACCATTATCCATATTGGGAAATGTCTTACACTGTACTGATAAATCGGAACTAGTAGTTGTAAATCAGCCCCGGGCTCCTATAACCGAATCGTACCGAACCATTCGAACCAATCTTCAATTCAAAATACAGGGTCCGCAAAAAGTTATCGGACTGCATTCGGTTCAGCCTGCCGAAGGAAAATCCTTTAATGCCACCAACCTGGCCAGCATTATGGCTATGAACGATAAAAAAACCATACTTATCGGTGCAGATATGCGCAAACCCCGGTTACACAAAATCTTTAACCTTGCGAATACAAAGGGATTAAGTAATTATCTGGCTAGCCAGTACAGCAGCAAAGAAATTATCCAACAAACAGAAATCGACAATCTCTCGCTCATCGCTTCCGGGCCCATTCCTCCCAATCCTGCCGAGTTGATCGAACGTCCGGCATTTTCTCAACTACTGGAAGAATTAAAGGCGCAATTCGACTATATCATTATTGATAATGCTCCGGTGTCACGCGTAACCGACGGATTACTCACCAGCCGACACTGCAATCTGAATATCTTTATATTACGTTATGGAGTAAGTAAAAAAAACCAGCTAAAATTCATTAATGATATCGCTAAACAAGGTGAGATGAATAATCCTGCCTTAATTATAAACGACATCAAATTAAATCATTTTAGTTACGGATATGGCCATTCTTACCAATACGCCTACGGAAAAGGATACACTGTTTAAAAATGTCATTTTCAGATATGTTTCCCCTCTCTCAGAATAACCTTTATACACAAATGCAAATTTCTACAAGTCATAAAAAAGATCAATATTCTATAAAATATCCAATGCAGAACAACTTAAAAATACATCAGTTTACAGATGATTTGGATATTGATTATAAAAGGATTAGATATTTTACATTTTCGATAGTTCTAGATGAAAAAGTACTGTCAAAAAAAATGTAAAGTATGAAATATGTTAACAACCAACTTAAAGGTAAAAACACAAAACAACATCAAACAATAAAGAAAAACAAACGCAAAAAATAGAGATAGTCAAATAATTAACCAAATAAAATCATAATGCTCATTTTTCGACAATAGTTAACAAATAACTTTTTTGTTTTTTTTCACAGGAACAACATTGTAATTTAAACAAATTGAGTAGTTTTGCTACTCAACTAATATTAATTTCCTACTCGTACAATACATGTAACTGAGGAGGCGAAGCACTATCCAAATCAGAACATCCAATCGTTTTCAACTACAAAAACTTCACATAATTCACTATTAGCCAAATGATAGAATCTTTAATCACAAACAAAACCCGGCTAAAGCTTTTACTCAAGTTTTTTCTGAATAAGGAAACCACCAGCTACCTCAGAAATCTTGAACAGGAGTTTGGTGAATCTTCAAATGCAATTCGTTTGGAACTGAACAGGCTAGAACAAGCTGATTTGCTGGTATCCAATTTTAATGGAAACCGAAAATATTTCCGCGCCAACGACAATCACCCACTTTACAGTGAGATCAACAGCATTTTGCAAAAAACAGTGGGCCTGGATACTGTTATCGATAAAATTCTAAAAAAGGTAGGCGACCTGAATGAGGCCTATCTAATCGGCGACCTGGCCATAGGCAAAGAATCGGGTATAATCGATCTGCTGTTGGTGGGAGACGACATCGATACCCGTTTTGTGGTAGCTTTGGTATCGAAAGCCGAAAAACTGGTCAATAAAAAAATACGCTACCTTGTTCTTTCAGAAAAGGAAAAAGCCGATTACCTGAAAAAGCAGAATGCCTTACACATCTGGTCGAGGGAATAATTTAGGAATTAGAATGAAAATAAATTTAAGCTTTGTTTTAAAGCTAAAAAAATGATAAACCTTATAGATTAATGTAATACAAATATGAAGCACTTATTACAAACAATGTTAACGGTATTCTTTTGCTTGGCAATGCTGCTGGCTTCACAGGCACAGTCGCAGACACAGACGCAAGATGTAAAGAATGTTGATGTTAAATCATTGCCGCAATCGGAGATCAACAAAGCCAAAAGGGCGATGCAGGATGCCGGATTATCGGAAGAACAAGCCATACAATTGGCCCGTCAACGGGGAGCTACCGAGCAGCAAATCATGGAAATGCGAGAACGTTTAAGCGAAGAGGACACCTCGCAACAAGACATGTTTGAGCTCTATGAAGAGCCTGAGGAACTTCCCGAAAAACCGGAAGACTCTTATCTTTCGCAAAGAAAAGTTGAATTAAAGAAGGATTTGAAAGTCTTTGGTGCCTATTTATTTAACAACGAAAACCTTACTTTTGAACCACAGGTAAACATACAAACACCAAAAAATTACGAAATAGGCATTGGCGACCAGTTGCTTATTCGGGTTTGGGGGAACTCACAGAACAACTATCAGCTGCGGGTAAATAACAATGGACAGATCGTTATCCCCGATCTGGGACCGGTATATGTAGCAGGCATGTCTTTTGACGAGGCTGAAAAGAAAATTGTAAAAAACCTCACAGCAATTTATGCTGATATGGGAGGCGACAATCCCGGCACGTTTGCCCAGTTAGATATGGGACAGTTACGCTCCATACGCGTAAACCTGCTTGGCGAAGTGGTAGCTCCCGGCACCTATACCCTCCCCGTAACTGCAACCGCTTTTAACGGGTTATATCTTTCGGGCGGCCCTAATGAGATTGGCTCATTCCGAAATATCAAGATTATTCGCAACAACAAAATTGAACAAGTAATCGATATATATAATTTACTGGTAAATGCCGACCCTTCTGACAATATTACCTTAAAAGACGGAGATATTATACTTGTTCCACCAGCAGAAAAACAGGTGGTGGTAAACGGTGAATTTAAACGCAACGGCATTTTCGAAATAAAAGAAGGTGAAATGCTCAACGACCTTGTACGTCTTGCCGGAGGATTTAAAGCCGGTGCCTTTTTGGGCAACACGCAAATCGTTCGGCAAACACAAAAGGGGCAGCAGATTATCGATGTTCCCTACGACCTGCTTAATACCACACCACTGGTAAAAGGCGATACTATTCAGAATACCCTGACTACAGAGCGTTTTGAAAACAGGGTAAGCATAGAAGGTGCCGTTTATCATCCGGGAGAGTACGAATGGACTGAAGGACTTACCCTGGCACAGATAATCGATAAAGCCGGCAAGCTACTACCAGAAGCCTTTAAAGGACGGGGATTGATTACCCGCTACAATGCTGACCGCACAACCTCTGCCATAGCCTTTGATGTGGAAGATATTAGCAGCGGCAAACAAAACATATTGTTGCAAGCCGATGATGAAGTGCTGATAAAAACCCATTTCGAATTAAAAGAACAACCTTATATAACCGTAAACGGCGAAGTGCTGGAGCCCGGACCTTTTAACTGGTCGGAAAACATAACATTGGGCGATGCGATCTTTCTGGCAGGTGGGCTGACTGAGGGTGCCGACAGTACTTTTATTGAAATTGCCCGCCGCTTGAGCTACAGCGATGCTGCCGTACTTTCCGATACCATCGGACATGTAATTATTGCCAATATCTCACGCGAATTACAACTTGGAAAAAACGATGCTGAAATGAAATTACGGCCATGGGATCAGATCTCGGTTCGTACGGCTCCCAATTTCCGTCATAATGAAACGGTAATGATTTCGGGCGAAGTGGCTTACGCCGGAGCGTATGCCATTACAAACAAACAAATGCGTATTTCCGACCTGGTACAAATGTCTGGAGGATACACCCCAAAAGCCTATCTTCAGGGGGCTACACTCGAACGTTTTTCCGATGAACTGGGCTACGAACAGGTGGCTATAAACCTTCAAAATATTCTTAGCAATCCGGGAAACGACAAAGATCTTTTATTAAAAAACAGCGACCGCCTGAATATCCCGGAATTTATGCAAACCGTTAAAATTACCGGGAGCGTACAAAATCCCTTCTCCATTACTTTCGAAGCAGGACGTAATGCCAAATACTATATCAACCGCACCGGAGGATTCCAGTCACAGGCCAATAAGAAAAAAACCTACATACAATACCCTAATGGAGAAACCGCGGTTACCAAAGGATTTATTTTTAAACGCTACCCAAAAGTTACTCCGGGAAGTATCGTGGTAGTTCCCAAAAAACCGGAGAAAGATGAACACAAAGAAAGCATGTGGCTATCCATAGCATCTACGATGACATCAATGGCCTTAGCAGTTGCTGCAATTATGAGATTTTCAAATTAATGTAATTCCTGACAATATTGCGTCTACAATAAAAAGAAATAATAATATTGAGCCTAATTATTTTTCATAATTCGCCCTTGAAGAGAAGCTTGCCCAAGCTAAAAAAGTATTGAGCGACACGACTTCTTTGAATAAGTAAAACATAAAAATGATACCAAGTCAAGTAAAAACAATAACATGTATAGGCGCAGGATATGTTGGCGGACCAACTATGGCTGTAATTGCTAAAAACTGCCCACACATTAAAGTAATCGTGGTTGACATCAATCCAGAACGGATAGCCGCCTGGAACGATGCAGACCTCGATAAGCTTCCCATTTACGAACCAGGTTTAAAAGAAGTAGTCGCCGAAGCACGTGGTCAGAACCTTTTTTTTAGTACCGATGTAGATCAGGGCATCCGCGACGGACAAATGATATTTATCTCGGTAAACACACCTACCAAAACCTATGGTACCGGAAAAGGTATGGCTGCCGACCTTAAATACGTGGAACTTTGTGCACGTCAAATTGCAAAAGTGGCACAGGAAGACAAGATCGTAGTCGAAAAATCGACTTTACCTGTACGTACAGCCGAATCTATCAAAAGAATTCTTCAGGCTGAAGACACTGAGCATAACTTTGTCATTCTCTCCAATCCTGAATTTCTGGCAGAAGGCACGGCCATCGACGATCTTCAGCATGCCGACCGTATGCTTATTGGAGGAGAAGAAGATGAGAACGGACAACGTGCCATTGAAGCTCTCGTGGATGTTTATGCCAACTGGATTCCGCGTGAACGCCTGATCACCACACGTGTATGGTCGTCCGAATTATCCAAGCTTACTGCAAATGCCGTTCTGGCACAACGAGTAAGTTCCATCAATGCCATTTCTGCCCTGTGTGAACGTACAGGGGCCGATGTAGATGAAGTGGCACATGCCATTGGAATGGACAGCCGTATCGGGCCAAAATTTCTAAAAGCCTCTGTAGGTTTCGGCGGTAGTTGTTTCCAGAAAGACATTCTTAACCTGGTATACCTTTGCCGGCATTTTAACCTCCCCGAGGTAGCCGATTATTGGGAACAGGTGGTAAAACTCAACGATTATCAGAAACACCGTTTTGCCAAAAATATTGTTGATTCACTTTTTAATACCGTTTCCGGGAAAAAGATCACCTTCCTGGGCTGGGCCTTTAAAAAAGACACCAACGATACCCGCGAGAGTGCTGCCATATACGTAGCCCAAGAGCTCCTTGATGATCACGCCAAGATACATATTTATGATCCCAAAGTCACCAAAGAGCAAATTTTCAAAGATTTAGAGTACCTGCTGCCTCAAAGGGGCGACTGTCATTCCGAAGGAAGCGAAGCGATGAGGAATCTGTTACAAAGAGTCACTGTCCATAGCTCTCCCTACCCGGCGATGGACGAAGCTCACGCCATTTCCGTGTTAACCGAGTGGGATGAGTTTAAAACCTACGACTGGAAAAAAATATACAACAACATGCATAAACCTGCCTTTGTTTTTGATGGGCGGAATATCTTAAACGCAAAAGAATTGATGGCAATCGGATTTACTTACAAGGGCATCGGCAAAGGATAATTGATGAATAAGCTATCCCGATCTCTGCATCGGGGAAAAGCATCCAAATTTATCAAAACAAGATTGCTACGGGAACAAACTGTCCTCGCAATTACGAAAAGCTCCCCATTTTAAATGGGTATAATCAGGGAATGACAGTTTTAGGCGCTCCCCTTTGGCAGTAGTTATTTCCACTCAAGAGGAGAAAAAGTTTAAAAGCGAGGCCGGAAATTTTGAAAAACAGCTAAATTCCATCAGTGCTTGCTCTCCTCGCGAACCATAGGGAGCTTCCTATGGAATAGAAGGTAAAGTAAATAGACTTCTGTCATTAGCTGAAATCTAGACAAATTGGACGACAAAGTAATCTCATAGAATTTGAGATATCAGTGTAATTCGTAGACAAAAAATAAACAACAATCAAATGACCGAGAATATAAATAAAAGCAACCAGACTGCAGAAGATGAAATTGACCTCATAGCCTTAGCCAAGACAATCTGGGACAACCGGAAATTCATAATCATAACCGTAGTCGTTTTTATGCTTATGGGCATAGCCATTGCCCTATTAACCCAAAAAGAGTACACGGCTTCCACCATTGTAGTCCCCCAAGTCTCCAGTAGTAAAGTCAAACTGGGGGGCCTGTCTTCCCTCGCAGCGATGGCCGGTTTTAATCTCAACGACATGACCGGAGGAAATACCCCACTCTCTCCCATGGTCTATCCGCAAATCTTACACAGTGCCCCCTTCCAGTTGGAACTGATGAACACTCCTTTCCATTTTCCAGGACAAAAAGACTCTCTAAGCATCTACACCTACTATACCGAATTTAAAAAAACCGGTTTTTTAAATAGCTTAAAAAAATACACCATTGGATTGCCTTTTGTTATTATCAAAGCAATTAAAGGCGAACAAATGCCCAATGACCTAATGACTAATGACCTAATGACTAATGACCACTCCCCAAACGAATACATTAAGCTCACGAAAAAACAAGAGGCACTGCGAAAAATGCTAAACAAAAAGGTAAACCTTGAAGTGGACGACAAAGGTGGCTTTCTTACCCTTTCTGCAACTACGGTTGATGCCGAGCTATCAGCACAGGTAACCCAAAAGGCTTTACAAATGCTGCAACGTTACATCACTGCATACAAAATTGAAAAAACATCAGCAAAGCTTAAATTTATCGAAGAACGTTACAAAGACAATAAAAAAGAATTTGAAAAAGCCCAGGCGGCTTTAGCCGAATTCCGCGATAAAAACAAAAACGTTACCTCTGCCCTCGCCCGGACTCAGGAAGAACGCCTGCAAAGCGACTACCAGCTGGCCTTTGATGTCTATTCCGGGTTGGCACAACAACTTGAACAGGCTAGAATACAGGTAAAAGAAGATACCCCCGTATTTTCGGTATTAAAGCCCGTTACTGTACCACTAGTAGATAATGTGAGTGGATTTAGAACTTTAATAATCTATACTTTTTTAGGACTTGTTGTTGCTGTGGGGTGGATTCTGGGAAAAGAGTTTTTAGAAACCATCAGAAAACAATGGAACTTGCCTGCTGCATAAACAAGAGCCTTACACGAAACCACAAACGATATTTAAACTAATCGACGCAATTTAATTGATGAAATATGAAAATAGCAACCTTTGGTGAAATAATGATGCGTATAACAACGCAAAATAAGAACAGATTTATCCAAAGCAAATCTGCTGATATTAGTTTTGCAGGTTCAGAAGCCAACGTGGCTGTCGATTTGGCGTACTGGGGACTAAATACTCGGTATCTAACAGTTCTACCGGATAATATTCCAGGAGAAATGGTTGTTAACGACATTGCACAATACAGAGTTGATACAAATAAGATTATGACCCCCCCTGATCAACGATTGGGCATTCTTTTTCTGGAACCAGGAGTAAACCAGCGTAGTAGCAAAGTAGTCTATGATCGAGAATACTCAGCATTTGCCAACACAAAATTGGATAGAAATTATTTTGAACAAGCCCTGGAAGACTGCACATGGTTTCACTGGTCAGGTATTACTCCGGGACTTAACGAAAATTGTGTAAATAACCTCCGCGTTGCACTGGAAGTTGCCAATGAGATGAAGTTAACTATCTCCTGCGACTTAAATTATCGAGGTAAACTATGGAAATACGGAAAACTTCCGGCTGAAGTAATGCCAGAATTATTGGATACCACATCAGTTATACTTGGAAACGAAGAAGATGCAATTTTAATGTTAGGCATTGAAAATCCTGGCATCGATATTACTAATGACGAACTTGATAGTGAACTTTATATGAAAGTTACACAGAGTATCTTCGACAAATTTCCCCGGTGTGAAACAATCTGTTTTTCAAAAAGAGAAGCTATCAGCGCGAATCATAACAATTGGTCAGCAATTCTATCCAGAAGAGATTTATTTCTCGAATCAAAAACCTATGAAATAAGAAATATTCTTGACCGTGTTGGAGCCGGAGATTCATTTTCTTCCGGGATTATTTATGGATTAAATCATTTTGAGGATAATTACAGAACGACATTGGAATACGCTACCGCTGCTTCTTGTTTAAAACACTCCATTAATGGAGATTATTGTTTGACAAATCCAAACGAAATAATGGAATTAGTAAAAGGAAATTCAAAAGGAAGAATAGTAAGATAAAACGTTAACATTATGAATACACTACAAATTTGCGATTGCACATTACGTGATGGTGGCTATTACACCAACTGGGACTTCGATCAGAATCTCGTTGAGACATATTTCGAAGCAATGAATGATATTCCGGCTATCACACATCTTGAAATCGGATATAGAAGTTTAGCTTCTGGAAGCTATCTGGGCGAATACTTTTACTGCCCGGACTATGTTTTAAAAATGGCCCGTGAAATGTGCCCTGATAAAACACTGGCCATTATGCTGAATGAAAAGGATACCTCCCCATCCGATTTGGATGACTTATTGAATCCTTGCAAATCCTTTATCGATCTTGTTCGCATAGCAGTAGATCCAAAAAATCTGGAAAGAGCTTTAGTACTGGCCAAAGCAATTAAAGCAAAAGGATTTCAAATGGGATTCAATATTATGTACATGTCGCAATGGGCAAATGATACCGAGTTTATTAACAAACTGAATTCACTTGAAGGGAATGTTGATTACATCTACCTGGTAGACTCATTTGGAGGCGTTTACCCCGAAGATGTAAAAAAAGCAGTTCAATTGGTAAAAGAAAAAATTAGTATTCCCTTAGGTTTTCATGGGCATAACAATATGGAACTCGGTTTAGCCAATTCATTGGTAGCTCTTGAAAATGGATGTCAGGTTGTAGATGCAACTATTACCGGTATGGGGCGCGGTGCAGGTAACCTAAAAACTGAATTACTTCTAACCTGTTTAAATGCTAAAGGAAATATTCAATTCGATTTTAACAAACTAACAACTGTAGTTGCTGATTTTGAGAAGCTTCAATCTGAATACAAGTGGGGAACTAACCTCCCTTACATGATCTCAGGAGCCTATTCACTCCCTCAAAAAGAAGTAATGAGTTGGATATCAAAGCGTCGATTCACCACAGAGAGTATCATCAATGCACTTCAAAATAAAAAAGATAAAATAGAGGATAATCATAATCTGGAAATATTTTCTACCGAATTCACGGCAGAGAGAGTAGTTATAATCGGTGGAGGATCAAATTCAAAAAAACACGCACCAGCCCTGATACAATATTGTAAACAAAATCCTGATGTTGTTCTTATACATGCTGGCGTTCGTTTCGTAAAAGAGTTCAATAAACTCGAAAATCGACAGTATTTTTGCCTGTTAGGATCAGAAGGAAATAAATTAAAAAAAGATATTGCAACACTCGATTTTTCAAATATAAAATGTATTCTGGAACCATCTCCCCGCAAAATGGGAACGATACTTCCAAAAGAGTTGCACAATATTTCGTATGAGTTAAAAGAGATATCATTTATTAAAGATTATCCCGATTCCCTCCTGACGATTGCCTTACAACTTGCTATTGACCTAAGCGCGACAGAGTTTATGTTATTTGGTTTTGATGGTTACGATATGAAATCCAATGAACAGATGATTGAAGTTTCAGCAGAAAATCAGTTGTTGATTGATACGGTTTTAAAAAACCAAATGAAGTATACTCGCTTCTTCCAACAAAATACTCAGGGCTAAAAATAAGTTCAATCTATCGATTTCTATAAAATGAATCCCAAAGTAGCATTTTTCCTGCCCACACGAAAAGGCAGTCAGCGTGTTAAAAACAAAAATACACGCCCCTTTTCAGGAATCGAAGGAGGTTTGGTTGAACTGAAATTACGCCAACTTATCCAAACAACAAAGATTGACGAAATCCTCTTTTCTTCTAATGATGAAACTTGTATAGAAATCGCGAAACAATTTCAGGTCCAATGTTCGAGAATTAAGATTATAGAACGCCCTGAAAAACTATGTTTAGACAGCACCAATCTGCAGGACCTTATAACCTATGTACCTACAATTACCGATGCCGATCACATTCTTTGGGGCCATGTTACCACACCAATGGCTGATGCTTCTGATTATGACCATGCAGTTAAAATATATCTTCAGAAACTTGAAGAAGGATTTGACTCCTTGGTCAGTGTACAGGAATTAAAAAACTTCTTATTGAATAAAGAAGGAAGATTAATTAACAACACAACCCCACTTCCCTGGCCAAGAACCCAGGATTTGGAAGCACTTTACGAGATTAACCATGCAATCTTTTTAACTTCCCGCGAAACTTATATAAAGGATAAAAATAGACTAGGCACAAAAACACACCTTTTTGTTATGGATAAAATCAAATCGATGGATGTGGATTGGGAAGAGGATTTTCTTTTAGCAGAACAAATTCAATTAAATAGAATTCGTGAATAAGTATAAAAGGTTAGGGAAAAATACAGTATTAGTATTTATAGGTAATGCTGGAAGTAAATTATTAATGTTATTAATGTTGCCATTGTATACAAAATGGCTAACACCAGAACAGTATGGAACATATGATTTAGTGCTTGTTTATACATCAGTACTAGTTAGTATAATTTCGATGAGCTTAGCAGAAGCTATTTTTGTAATACCTAAAGATAAATCAGAAAATGAAAAGACTAATTTTTTCAGTTCTGCCGTTATTGCTTCCTTAATGTTTTTTGCCATTGGTACTGCCTTACTATTCATTCTAAAACTCATTTTCAATATCAAAGGAATAGAAAATGTTTTGACCCGTTATTTCTGGTTCTTTGTTGGGATAATGTTTTTTACATTTTCTCAAAAGTTTACCCAACAATTTGCTCGTAGCCTTAATGACATTAAAACATACGCATTGTCGGGAGTTGTTTTAACAATTAGCCTAATTATTACTTCATTTTTACTAATTCCAAGATTTGGATTAGAAGGTTATTTTTTAAGTCAAATATCATCGATGTTTATAAGCGGAATATTTTCTTATGTCTCATCAAAAGCCTATCAATACCTATCAATCTCCTCCTTTACAATAAATGGGTTGAAAACTCTGTTACT
Source organism: uncultured Draconibacterium sp. (assembly GCF_963677155.1). Taxonomy (NCBI): domain Bacteria; kingdom Pseudomonadati; phylum Bacteroidota; class Bacteroidia; order Marinilabiliales; family Prolixibacteraceae; genus Draconibacterium; species uncultured Draconibacterium sp. Next base: position 272,707 of record NZ_OY781884.1, read on the forward strand.
TTATTCTGTGCCATTAATACCAAACGGAATTATGTGGTGGCTTGTGTCTTCTCTGAATAGACCTTTATTGAACCAGTATGTTGGAGAAGAGGGAATAGGATTTTTTGCCGTGGCAAATAAGTTTCCATCTCTTATAACTCTCGTATTTAACATTTTTATGTTTTCATGGCAAATTGCCATACTAGAAGAATATGGCAAAGATGGATTTCAACACTTTTTTAATAAGATAAGTGGTTATATAATATTCGTTATTATCTCTCTAGCTTGTATTATTTCAATTTTTAGCGAACAAATATTTAGTCTTGCTATTGATGACAAATTTCATACCGCATGGTTATTGTTACCAATCCTTACAATTTCCACAATTTTCAGCAGTATATCAGGACTCTCAGGTTCTGTTTTTTCTGCAGTATTAAAAAGTAAATATTATTTTTACAGTAGTATTTGGGGAGCTGGAACTAGTGTTTTCTTCAATTTTTTATTGATTCCAAAGTTTGGTTTAATTGGTTCATGCATTTCTATTGTTTTATCTTTTATGGCTATGGCAATCTCACGGATTATTTATTCTTGGAAATATGTTAAAATAACACATCTACAGAACCTCGTATTACAAATACTCATTAGCTTTTGTATTGTAGCAGCTTCAACAATGATTAAAGCACCTGATGTTCGAATAATTGTCGGTGGATTACTTTTTATGTTATTGATTGCCATAAATCATGCAAAATTGAATGAAATTTATTCCCTAACGAAGAAATTTGTTAATTGGTAAACGATTGTCAATTGTCCTTCCTCCAATGTTTTCTTAATATTTGGATAAAATCATAAAAGACTGAATCATATTACATTCCTAATCGACTTTAGAATCACATAAAATGAAGAAAATTTTAATTTTTGTAAGAGATGCATTGCTGTTCATATTATTTCTGTTTCGCAGCCTAAAATATGGTTTTAAAAGAAGTGAAATTATTAAAGATCAAACAGGGAAGATTACAGTTCTTGCAAATGGACCTTCTTTAAAATCTGATTTAGAATCAATAGTAGAAGAGCATAACTTGAATAAAAAAGAGTTTGTTGTACTGAATTTTTTTGCTTTTGATAATATTTTTTTTGAGCTAGAACCTAAATATTATTGCTTTGCGGACCACATGTTCTTTATCGAAAATTCACATCGTAACGAAGAAGTGTTTAAACTATATAAAATTTTAAATACTTATGTTGATTGGGATTTAGAAATATTTATTCCACTTGGAAGCTTTGATTCATTTGTTGATAAGGCAAGATTTACAAATAAGCATATAACAATACGGAAAGTAAACAATACATTCTATACTGGTAACAACAGCTTTAAACATTTCTTCTATAAAAATGGCCTTTCAACACCTAGGTTGCAAACTGTAGCAATATTAGCTATTTATGTTGCACTTAATAAAGGCTTTACAGATATTGATGTCTACGGAATTGATCATACTTTTTTTGATAACCTAACAGTTGATAATCAAAATAGACTATGTAATAAGGAGCGACATTTTTATTCACCAGAAGACAGTGATGTTGTTTTAAAACCGATATTAAGGAACGATAACAATCAACCATTTACAATTGCTGAATATATTAGCGCAATTAGTGAAATGTTTAAAAGCCATGATTTACTTTCTGGTTATTCGAAATACCTTAACGCAATAATTACAAATAGAACAAGTAAGTCATTAGTTGACAGTTATAATAGAATTAAGTAATTATTGAAATTTCTTCTTATGATTATCAAATTATTCAAGTTGTTAGTACAACCTATACGTAACCATATTTCATGGTTTATACATGCAAGTAGACTTGTGATAAAGAATAAAACATTAAAAATTGACTATAATGCGCGACTAATTAATGTGACATTAGGTAAATATAACTATTTCTCAAGGAATTCATTAATCATAAATTCTGCTATTTCCAATTATTCATATTTAGGTGAAAATACCAGAATTAATAATGCTACAATTGGAAAATTTACATGTATTGGCCCCGATGTACTAATTGGACTTGGGAAGCATCCTACAGACACCTTTGTTTCATTACACCCAGTTTTTTTTTCAACTGCGAAGCAAGTTGGAGAATCATTTGTAAAAGAGCAGCTTTTTGATGAACGTCCTAAAAGAGTAACAATTGGACATGATGTGTGGATTGGTGCGAGAGTTATTGTAAATGAAAATATTGAGATTGGAACAGGAGCTATTATTGCTTCAAACTCAGTTGTTACGAAAGATATCGAACCATATTCTATCGTTGCGGGAATACCTGCGCGAAAAGTCAAAATGCGATTTAAACCATCACATATTGAGTTTTTATTAAAAAGTAGATGGTGGGAAAATACATCAGATTATTACATGAAAAACACCGAAATTTTTCACAACATAGATAAGTTTTGTGATGAATATATAACTGACTAGAAAACTTATACAATGTTAAAATTACTGTATACAATATTCGTTGGATTAATGCAACAGATTTGGGAAGTTTGGAATCTCCTTAATTTTAAGATAACGCATGTTAAGATAACAAAACCATATCGAATAAATGGGCGATTATATATACGAGGGCAGGGTGCTATAACAATTGGGAAGAACTTTAAAGCAAGCTCAGGTAGTAGGAATAATCCAATTGGAGGCGATACAATTCTTCGGATCGTTTCAGGATTAAACGCCAAGATTATAATTGGCGAGAATGTAGGTATTTCTAACTCTACAATTTTTGCAAAAGAATCAATAACTATTGGAAATAATGTAATGATAGGAGGCAGTTGCCGTATCTGGGATTCAGACTTTCACTCTTTAGACCCAATAATCCGTACATCTGGTAATGACACAGATATAAAAACACTACCGATAGTAATTAATGACTATGCATTTATTGGAGCTGGAAGCATTATTCTAAAAGGTGTTACCGTTGGTAAAAACTCTATCATAGCTGCAGGCAGCATTGTATCTAAAAGTATTCCCGACAATGAAATTTGGGGAGGTAATCCTGCTCAATTTATTAGGAGACTACAGAATACACAACATGGGTAAGACAAACATTCTTAATACATTAGCTTTACTGATTGCCGCAAATTGTATTTTGCCGCGGAAATTAGAATTTATAGGAATATGGATTATAATCTTTCTAAGTATTCTTTTCTTTTCAGTTGAGAGAATCAAATTAAAGAATATAATCATTCTTTTTTCAATTGTTGCAATCCATGGGTTAGTAACTATAACCCTCAATAATTATGAATATTCAAAATTCTTTCAACAATTTCTCTTACTTCTGGTAACGATAATTGGCTATTCATTACTTTTTAATATTAAAGGTATCTCAAGAGAACTTTTGTTCTTCTCGTATTTAAAGATTGCTTTGATAAGTTCAGTATTCACTGTAATTCAGTTTTTTTTGTTTAAAGTGGCGGGTATTTCGATACTTATGTCTTACGGGGCATCAGATAGATTTAGTTCCTTTTTTGGAGAAGCTGGGTATTTAATTCAATTTTTAATACCAGCAACTTGTTACTATTTGTCAAAAATAATAGATCATGGAATAGATAAGGATTCATTAATCTGTTCCATCTTGCTTATTGTATCTTTTATTTTAGCCAAAAGTAGTGCTGGTATTTTTATTCTCACATTGTTTGTCATTTATAAACTTGTTCGAGTTAAGTATTTGGCCTATATCATACCGTTGGCTTTTTTATTATATTTTTTGTTACCAAATATTTTTAACTATGATAACACATTTAAGGAGAAATCATATTTTTTAAAGATCCAAGAAACTTTTGAAGGTGTGTCTTCGATTGATCCCATGATATTTGAACAACTAAATTTAAGTTCTTATGCTACATTATCGAATCTTTATGTAAGTATTAATGCTCCAAGCCGTTTGTTTGGAACAGGGCTCGGGTCTCATGAACAAAACTACCACAAGGTGTACCCTAGTTCAAACCGTCGTCATTATGGATTAAACTCTGAAGATGGGTATGCTCTTGGAAATCGGATTTTTTCTGAATTTGGAATCATTGGCTTGATATTGTTTGGCTTTATTGTATTCAAATTTTACAACAAAAATGACTTGATATCTACATCCTTACTGTTTTTTATACTCTTCGTTTTTATACGAGGTGGACATTATACCATTAATGGTACTATTTTCTTTTTTATGCTCTATTTTTCTAGAGAGCACATCAGCAATTATGATTTCAAAAAAATTACACAATAACTTTGTAATGAATAAGCATATATTATTTGTAACAACAGGAGATATTAAGAATGTTGCTACCATGAAAAGAGCTCTAGGTTTGGCTAATCCCATGGTTGAACTGGGGTGGGATGTTAGTATTATTGCACAAAATACTATTGAAAACAGAATAAGAATTAATATTGAATGCAGTAAAAAAGTCAATGTAATTTGGTTCGATTCTACTAATGTATGGAAAGAAATAAAATTAAAAACATCATTTTGTTTAAACAAAAAACCTAGTTTTATATACCTCTGCTCACTGAGTATTAGAAATTATATAATAAAGCCTAAAGTAAAGCGATATTCAAAAATACTTGTAGAACACTCTGAATTAGCGTCTTCAATCAAGAATTTTTCATCCATTAAACGATTAAAATTTTTCCTTTTAGAAGTTTATTCTATCTTCTATGCTGACTATCTTGTTAACGCAAGTAAGTATTTGATGACTTACTATTCTAAACTATATAAGCGATTCCTTAAATCGAAATATGAGATGCATTACAGTCCATATGCATACAATTCAGATGTAATGAGTATTGAACCCAAAATACTTACGGAACTTAATGAAAAATTTAAATATCAAAAAGTCTTCCTTTATATTGGTAATATGGCAGAAAATTATGGCCTATTCACAATGATAAACGCAGCAAATCAATTGAAAAAACATGATAATAGTTTTAAACTTGTTCTAATTGGATCAGGAAGGCATCTTAATAAAGCTAAAGAGTTTGTTGAACAAAATAATTTAAGCAATAATGTGATATTTACAGGTTATGTCTCTGAGGAAGAATTAAGTTCTTATTTTAGAGTTGCAGATGCTTTCATTTCACCATTGAACAATACAGTACAGGATTGGGCAAGATGTCCAAGTAAAATTTATATGTATTTACCCTTTAATAAACCGATACTAACAAGCAATATTGGAGAACCTCGTGAGATTTTTGGAGACAATGGATTATATTTTGACATAGAGAAAGAGAATGAATTATTGGAATTATTTAAAAATATTTTTGATGGAGAACTAGAGAGTTACAATGTAGATATACAGAATCATTCCTGGCAGAAAAGAGCAGAGGATTTTAATAATTGGATATCTAGTTTATCAAATTAATTCCGTACACAAAGAGTTTAAGCATAAGGAGAATATTATTTGCAAATTATAAAATATGAACTATTGGAGTTTTTTAATACATATTAATAGCTTAATTATAAAGGTTACCAATTTTATTTTTAGGTGTTTCTCTTTGTTGAATGTAAAACAACGAACCATACTCTTTTTACAGAAAAATAAACTAATAAAACCTACAACGAACCAAGTATTCATCATTCTTAATGCTCCATCGTTGAAAGAACAAGATCTTTCTGTACTAAAAGGGCATGATCTAATTTTTGTTAATCGAGGCTTTAAACACGAATTGTATAAGCAATTACAACCTAAATATCAGGTTTTTATAGATCCTAAGATTCTTAGTGGTACGTGGCCAATAAGTTGGTTTGATGAAATACTAGAAATAAATCCTAAAATAAAAATAGTTTTACCAGTAAGCTGGTGTAATATTGATATGTTCCAACCTTATATGACAAGCATCATATGGATAGATATAAAAAACAGATTCTCGGCTATTGGTGTATCTGGTGCATGTTTTGAATTTGCTATAAGCCAAAACTATAAGAAATTATATTTTACTGGATTCGATGGAAATGGCATTGCACACGAGATGATTAAATCACAAAGTCATTTTTATGGTTCAAATGAAGAGAATAATATAAAAACAACAAAGAATTACATTATTGATCTGTTTATGCATTCGAGACAATTTCTCGAACTTCACAATTATGTCAGGACAATTAAAAAGAAAAACATTGAAATAATAAATCTAACAAACGGTGGTTTACTGGATATGTTTCCGCGACAAAAGCTATCGGATATAAGATAATAATCATTGAATTATATGAAAGTTATCCATTTTATTGAGAATATTCATAAAGCGTCTGGAGGAGTTACTAATTATCTGCAATTGCTTACCAAAGTTCTAAAAGAAGAAGTAGAAATAGTAATCGCAACAGAATTCACTGATCAACCTGCAGATTTTGATGGAGTTCGAATTGAATATTTTAATTGTAGACTGTCCCAAATTCTTCAATTACATACAAAATTTGAGACTTTTCTTATATCTGAACAACCTGACATTGTCCATATTAATGGCATCTGGACACCCCAAAACTGGATATTTCAAAATGCTGCTCAAAAACTAAGCATCAAAGTTGTTATATCGCCACATGGCATGTTGGAACCATACATTCTTCAAAGACACGCATGGAAGAAGAAAATTGCCTTGTTTCTATATCAGAATAAGGCAATGCGGCGAGCTGATTTTATACATGCAACTGCAGAATCGGAACTTGATCAAATTCGAAAATTGGGATATAATCAGGAAGCCCGAATTATTCCTAATGGTGTTGATTTGAATGATATTATTGAAAAGAATGAATGGTTTTCAAAAAATCAAAAAAATCAAAAAAAACAAATTCTTTTTCTTTCTCGGATTCACCCCAAAAAAGGAATCGAATTTTTGATTGATGCTATATCGGAACTCAATAAACAAAATATAAGGATCTTAATCGCGGGAGAAGGTGATGCTAATTATATAGATTCACTAAAAGCGAGATGTAAAAAGCTTTGCATGGAAAATACAATTCAGTTTCTGGGAGGCGTATACGGCCAAGCCAAATGGGAGTTGTATAAAAACTCAGATTTGTTTGTATTACCGACTTTTAGCGAGAACTTTGGAATTGTTATCGCTGAAGCACTGGGCACCGGAATTCCAGTTATTACAACAACCGGAACCCCATGGAAAGAACTAATTACTTATCGTTGCGGATGGTGGATCGATTTAAATAAAGAAAATCTAAAAAAAGCACTGAATGAAGCAATTGATATGGCCCCCACAGATCTGGCTGAATTGGGGAAAAATGGTCGAAAACTAATTCATAAAAAATACGATATTCAGCAAGTTGCAAAATCAATGAAAACTTTTTACGATCAGGTATTAAATAGTAAAGTATGAAAACCCAACTAAACACATTCAGCAATGCAGATTTCGACAAAGGTGCAAATATTTTTAAACGCCCGCTTTGGTTTTTCTTACATGCAATATTCATCGAGTCATCATGGATGCCAATAATGACTATAAAACAATTCCTGTTGAAAGCATTTGGTGCTAAAATTGGGAAAGGCTTAGTAATCAAACCATCGGTACGAATAAAATTCCCCTGGAAACTGGAGATTGGAGACCATGTTTGGCTCGGAGAAGGCTGCTGGATTGATAACCTGGATCATGTTAGGATTGGAAACAATGTCTGCATTTCTCAAGGCGCTTTAGTGCTTACCGGCAATCACGATTATACCGTTTCTTCTTTTGATTATAGGAACGCTCCGATTGTATTGGAAGATGGGGTATGGATAGGAGCAAAATCAGTGGTTTGCCCGGGTGTTACGTGTAAAACACATTCGATCTTAACAGTTGGTTCTGTGGCCACTAAAGATTTAGAACCCTACTCCATTTATCAGGGAAATCCTGCTATTAAAATCAGAGATAGAAAAATAAAGGCATAAAAACAGACTTTTGAGATCTAATGCAAATCTACTGGAAAAACATAAAATTCATTTCAAAAAAAGAAATCAATTTTAAACAAGATATTCTCTCTGCTCAACTCATCACGGTGCCAGCAGCTCCGTCCATGGTGGAGAGCAAGGATAATCCCTACTATTACGAAGCACTGGAAAATGCCACTTATAGTATTGTTGACAGTGGTTTGTTTGCATTACTATGTAAAGTTCATGGAATAAAAATCCACAAATATTCGGGTTATCGTTTAATTCAGGATATGCTGGCCTACCTCAAAAAACAACCTTTAAAACTGTTTGTGGTAAGTCCGCGTCCTGCCGAAAGTGAGAACATTAAGAAGCTCCTTTTGGAAACCACCAAATGTACGGAAGAGCACCTGGCTTTTTACAATGCCCCCCTCTACCCTGCCAATGCCAAAGTGGAAGACCCAGAGCTTGCCAATCAAATCACTGGTTTTCAACCCGATTTGGTTATGCTATGTGTGGCAGGTGGCAAACAGGAAATACTTGGGCATTATCTGCAACAAAGGATTAGTAAGGATTCGACGATAATATGTACTGGAGCAGCCATTTCCTTTTTTACCGGAACACAGGCAAAGATTCCGCCTCTAATCGATAAACTCTATTTGGGCTGGCTGGCACGTATCTTTGCCGATCCTAAAATATTTTTACCACGCTATTTAAATGCTTTTAAATATGTGTTTTGGTTTTGGAAGTTTCGGTCAACACTAAGAACAGAAGAAGAATAAGGGTAAGTACCATTATACAATACACAGTTTATTTACTATGTGGTGCGGGAGAAATTCTTTAACAAGTAGCTAGTTAGACAAGCAGAACGTCGCAAGCATAATATTTGAACTTGTGAAATCCGTGAAATTAGTGGACAAAAAACTATAGATACCCAATGGTTCGGTGAAACCGCCATAGGGAAGACAAATCTACCCGATGGAGTATATAATACAGAAAGGACTTAGATGGCCAATTGTTGGATTAAACTACCGATGGAAAGGTTTAAATTGTCATTTGGTGCCTTAAATTACCAAAAGTTGGGTTTAGATGGCCCAAAAATGGCTTTAAACTGCCAATTTACGCATTAAACTGCCGGAAGACGGCTTTAGATTGCCAATTGGAGGCTTAAATTGTCGATTGGGCATAAAAAACCCCGTAGGAGCGATAAAACTGCCACGAGGCTATTAAAAACTAAAGTTTTACACCATTTTACCTGAAATACCTCGATCTTTTGTCATCATTTTTCCAGAATACATATCGGCCATACTCACGAATAGTGCTGTCTTTTTCAAATAACAAGGTAAAGGCCTTGTCGCGCAACACTTTGGTTTCGTTGCCTTCATCGGCTTCACCATTTGCAGTAGCCAGTAATTCGGCCATACTCCGTGAAAGGTTACGCGCTTTGTCCAGTTTAGTAAGATCAAAATTAATCAGGTTCAGCGGCTCGGGATATTTTTCACCCAGTACAGCTTCTTCAATCAGATCCTGTACCATATCTGCTTTACTCCCGCCTTCACGGATGCGCATCACTTTTTTTAATATGTCTGAGTGATCACGATATGCAAAAGAAAAATCATGAAGCAGCTCATCACGGAATTCAAAGGCAAGGGGAGCTTGTTCACGCCATAAAAGGGTGGCTTCCTCCTGTGCTTCGTAAACACTCATCCAGTTGGCCTGGCAATAACGTAATGCCCCGCCAAGCGGCGTCAGGTCATCGATTAGTTGTACATCCATGCCGGCACCAGCAAGGTCTTCCCGGTCTTCGTTAGCATCTTTGGCGAGTGTTTCAACCCGGGCAACAAAGTCTTTAACCGGTTCTGTTGGAGTTTTAATTTCGTTTAATGGTACATTTACGATTGCTTCTTCCCATAATTCAAAATCATCTTGATAATTCATGATATAATAAAATTTAGTAATATATTGCTAATGCTCCGCTGGCCTCTTAAGCCTAACCGGATGTCGTTACTAAAGGATGGGAAAAAGACGAGCCGGCGGTTTACATTTGGAATATTTGCATGAAGTTAAGAAACATAGGTTTATTATGCCAAATTTATATTAGGTGAAAATTATAATTTAGAACAATTATTAATAATATTCGAAAAATTTCATTCGATACATCGTTTGCAACTGCCTGTCCTGAAAAAATCGGAAAGAAGCTCGTAATCTATCGTTTGTAACGCCAACAAGATACGCGTCAAACAGGGCAACTAAGGTTGGAAGAAAGAAATAAGACACATTTATATCACCACCTCACCAACTGCGTTGGTCCCCTCCTCCTGACAGGAGGAGAAATTTGTCAGAAGGGGCAAATTCGAGAAATTGGTGTAATTAGTGGATAACAATAAATAACATAACAAACTGAAAATACAATCATGACACAAAAAGTAGCCCTGATAACAGGAATCACCGGACAAGACGGAGGTTATTTAGCAGAGTACCTCTTAAAAAAAGGATACATTGTTCACGGTATCAAACGACGTACATCACTGTTTAACACCGACCGTATCGATCACCTTTACCAGGATCCACATGTGGAGAACCGTAACCTGATATTACACTATGGAGACCTTACCGACAATATGAACCTTACCAAGATCATCCAGGAAGTTCAACCCAATGAGATCTATAACCTAGCAGCAATGAGCCACGTAAAGGTAAGCTTCGATACGCCTGAATATGTAGCCAACGCCGATGGTATCGGCACACTACGTATTCTGGAAGCGGTTCGTTTGTTGGGTCTTACCTATAAATCACGCATTTACCAGGCGTCTACTTCTGAATTGTATGGTTTGGTGCAGGAAGTACCTCAAAGCGAAAAGACATCTTTCTATCCGCGCTCTCCGTATGCCGTAGCCAAAATGTATGCCTACTGGATAACGGTAAACTACCGCGAGGCCTATAACATGCATGCCAGTAATGGTATTCTTTTTAATCATGAAAGTCCGCAACGTGGCGAAACCTTTGTTACCCGTAAAGTAACGCGTGCAATGAGCCGTATTGCCCTGGGCTTACAGGAGAAGGTATATATGGGTAACCTGTCGAGTAAACGCGACTGGGGACATGCCAAAGACTATATCAAAGCCATGTATCTTATCCTGCAACAAGACCAGCCGGATGATTATGTAATTGCCACAGGTATTACCACCACCATTCGTGATTTTATAAAAATGGCCGGAGCAGAAGTGGGTCTGGAAATCGCTTTTGGCGGTGAGGGAGTGAATGAAAAAGGGGCGATCACTACTGTGGATGAAAAGATCTTCAGCCAAAAAGTTGGAGAAAAATACCTGGCGGGTATCAAAGAAAAGATCGCATCGAAAGCAGAGATCGTTGAAGTGGATCCACAATATTTCCGCCCCACCGAAGTTGAGCTACTGATCGGCGATCCTACCAAATCAAAAACCGTTTTGGGTTGGGAACCTGAATACGATCTGAATGGATTGGTAAAAGATATGATGCAATCCGATATCAAGCTCATGCAAAAAGATTGCTACTTAAAAGAAGGAGGATATCAAACACTGAATTACTTTGAATAAGAAAGACTGTGAGAAGATGAGAGGGAGAGACCGGGAAAAGATGAGAAAATGAGAAACATGTTAAGTAGAATCTCAAGGTCTCAGTGCTCAAAGTCTCAGCGCCAGTGCCCAAGGTATTACAGTCACAGTGCTCAATATTCACTGCAAAAAAACAACCATGGAAAAGATAAAAACACATCGCGAACTGAAGGTTTATCAATCTGCATTTAAGGCAGCCATGACTATTTTTGATCTTTCAAAAGAATTTCCAAGAGAAGAGGTTTATTCATTGACAGATCAAATCCGTCGTTCATTAACGATCGGTTTGTGCCAATACTGCGGAGGTATTTCTCCGTAGAAAGTACCCCAAATCTTTTTCAAATAAATTAAATGAAAGCGAAGCTGAAGCTGCTGAAACACAAAACTGGTTGGATTTTGCTTTAAATTGTGGCTATATAACTGAAGAAGTTCACATAAGACTCGACAAGGAGTATGAAAACATTATCGGAATGTTGGTTTCAATGCAAAAACATCCCGAAAAATGGACGATCTAAATCCCAGTACTCATCGTCTCAATGGCTACAGTCTTACCGTCTCAGTGCTCACCGTCTCCAAGTCTCAGTGCACAACCTTCTTGCTCACAAACCAAATAATTGCTAAATGAATGAATAATAATAAAAAAGTCTTCGTCTCCGGCTGTTACGACATGCTACATAGTGGTCATGTGGCCTTTTTTAAAGAGGCTTCAGCGTACGGCGATGTGTATGTAGGACTTGGCTCAGACAAAACTGTTGCCGACCTAAAAGGACGACACACCATTAACAGCGAACAGGAACGTTTGTATATGGTAAAATCCATCAAATATGTTACCGATGCTTTTGTAAACAGCGGTAGTGGTATTATGGATTTTGAAAACGAATTGAAAGAATTACAACCCGACTATTTTGTAGTGAATGAAGATGGCTATTCACCCACAAAAAAGGAGCTGTGCGATTCTATGGGCATAGAGTTGAAGGTACTGAATCGTATCCCTGATGCGGGGTTACCTGCACGATCAACAACATCTATTCGTACCGGTGATAACTGCACCCTGCCCTACCGTATCGATCTGGCAGGAACCTGGATCGATCAGCCTTATGTATCGAAATACCACCCGGGATGGGCGATTACCTTATCGCTGGAGCCAGTTATTGAATACAACGAACGTTGTGGTATGAGCACTTCAACACGTAACGCTGCGAAAAAGATCTGGCCCTACTACCTGCCGCTGGAGAAACCACAAAAGCTGGCAGAAATACTTTTTAAGTTTGAAAATACACCTGGCTCAACGCTGATATCAGGAGCACAGGATGCAATAGGAATCTGCATGCCAGGACTAGTTCGTCATTATTACGACAATGCATACTGGCCTAAGCAGTTTGAGTTGGTGCATGATGAAGACATCCTTGATTGGCTGGAAGAACACTTGTTTATGGTATTACTCTGGCCACGTCCTGCAGGTACTGATCTGCTGAAAGAGACCGATATTTCAGAAGCGAATGTAAAAGCATTGGCTAACGCTGCTGATGGTGTATGGAAAGCAATTCTTGATAAGGACCTATTGGAATTTGCGCGGTACTTTAAAAACTCATTTGAAGCACAAACAACAATGTTCCCGGCCATGCTAAATCCGGAGATTGAAAAAGTGATTAATAGCTATAAAGATCAGGCGCTGGCATGGAAACTCGCCGGAGCAGGCGGTGGTGGTTATTTGATCCTGGTAGCAGACCGGCAACCCAAAGGGAGTATGAAGATAAAGATCAGACGAAGAGAAACAGGACTGTAAGATAGACTATGAGAGGGAGAGACTGTGAGAAGATGAAACTACGAGAAACATGTATAGATAATTTCTCTCTGTCTCAACACCCAATGTACAAAGTCTTTCCGTAAAAAATTAGTGTAATTCGTGAAATCAGTTGACTAAAAAACATTAAGATGAACAAAGACGCAAAAATATACATAGCCGGACACAAAGGCCTTGTAGGATCGGCCATTTGGAAAAATTTTCAAAGTAAAGGTTACAAAAATCTGATTGGACGGAGCCTGAAAGAACTGGACCTGATGAACCAGCAAGCGGTAGCCGATTTCTTTGAACAGGAGAAACCGGAATATGTAGTTCTGGCAGCAGCAAAAGTTGGCGGAATTATTGCCAATAGCACCTACCGCGGACAATTCATTTACGAAAACCTGCAGATACAGAATAATGTCATTCACCAGTCGTATGTGCATGGCGTAAAAAAATTGTTGTTTTTAGGATCCACCTGTATTTATCCCAAACAGGCTCCACAGCCTATGCCGGAGAATTGCCTGTTAACCGATACACTGGAATACACCAATGAGCCTTATGCCATTGCCAAGATCGCAGGATTAAAAATGTGCGAATCCTATAATCTACAGTACGGTACCAATTTTATCTCGGTAATGCCGACTAACCTGTATGGGCCAAATGATAATTTTAACCTGGAGACCTCACATGTTTTGCCGGCCATGGTACGTAAGATCCATTTATCAAAATGCCTGCAAGACAACAACTGGGAAGCAATCCGCGAAGACCTGAACCGTCGTCCTGTTGAAGGTACAAACGGCGAAGCCAATCAGGAGGAGATTCTGTACATTTTATCCAAATATGGCATAGAGTGCGCACAAGAAAAGAATGATCCCAAAGTCTCAACGTCCCAAAGTCACAACGTCTCTCTCTACCTCTGGGGAACCGGCAAACCCATGCGCGAATTCCTGTGGTCGGAAGACATGGCAGATGCCTGCGTATTTTTAATGGAAAACCGGAATTTTGAAGATGTAAAAGCCGAATGTAAAGGAGAGATTATCAATACCCATATCAATATTGGAACGGGAAAGGAAATATCAATCAAACAGCTGTCCGAAGTTATTCAAAAGGAAATAGGTTTTAAGGGAACCATTAATTTTGATACCACAAAACCCGATGGAACCATGCGAAAACTAACCGATCCATCAAAGTTACACCGTCTGGATTGGAAACACAATATTGAATTGGAAGAAGGAATAAAACTAATGTATGAGCATTATCTGAAAGGTTAAAAGCCACTGCCAATCGATTGTTGTCCTTTGGCAGCAATATATCCAGAATACTGAGAAACGACCACCTCACCAACTGCGTTGGTCCCCTCCTCCTCAACAGAGGAGGAGAAATTTACCTCCCCAGCAACAATTAGAGCAACCAGTGTAATTTTCGAGGATAAAGAAACATTCCGTTTTTATCAGTAACTATTAAATAAACAACAAGTTACAAACGACACCAAAACACAGAAGTTCGATTCGTAAAGCAAAATTTGACTAAAATCAACAGTAGCCCAAATATTTTTTTCTATTTTCGTTGCTTAATCAAAACAATCAAACAGATTTGATAATACCAGTATGAAACGAGCATGTAAAATAGTTACCCTCTGGAGAATAATTCAACTTCATGCGAGATCCATACGATGCCTTATAGATAAAACATTTTAATCGTATGAAATCCCGCGAAACAGAACTTCTTTATACTTACCTGGCTTTTGATTTGTTTCTACTTAACCTGTCGCTGGTTTTCGTAGCCTGGGTCGATTTAGATATCTCGCTGCGTAATATCCGGTTGATGAGTACCTATATTTTGCATGGCAATCTGGCCTGGGTAATCAGCTATCTGGCATTTACCAAACGGAATTTATTTTTACGCGATAGTTTTACCAACCGAATATGGCGAATTAGCAAACGCCAGGTGGTATTTATAATCGTTGCGGCCAGTTTCAATCTCCTGTTTGTCCCGTTGCATCTTTCCCAATTGTTCTTTTGGAAGTATGCCTTGTTGTTTTATTTCCTAAAAATAGTAGCCTATTGGCTGATATACCGCTATTTAAAATTCAACCGCGGGAAACGTTATAATACCTTACATGCAGCAATAATCGGCCATAATGATACCGGGTTGCTGTTACAGCAAATTATTACCAGTAATCCCAATTTAGGGTATAGCTTTTCAGGTTTTATAAGCTCAAAAGAAAATATAAAAGATGACTATCTGGGGCATCCCGACGATCTGGAAGAACTAATCGATAAACACGATATCCACATTATATACTATACCATCTCCTTTTTTAACGGAGGAAACGCTGAAAAAAAGGGGAAAGAAGTATTAAAAATATGCAATAAAAAAGGGGTTCGCTTAAACTTTATTCCAACCAACCAACTTTGGTTTCGGAATCGTTTTAACACCGAATCGATAGGAAATATGGTGGTAATAAATCCTCAGGAAATTCCGCTCGACAGTTTAGGTTTTCGCGTACAAAAAAGAATTTTCGACCTGTTATTTTCATTAACGCTTTGTATCTTTCTTTTCTCGTGGTTATTCCCACTAATTGCCTTGCTTATAAAACTCGATTCCAAAGGGCCTGTTTTCTTTGTTCAGGAACGTACGGGTATAAACAACAAAACCTTTAAGTGTTTAAAATTCAGAAGCATGAAGGTAAACGACGAGGCCAACGACAAACAGGCAACAGCTAACGACAACCGCATTACGAAATTAGGCCGGTTAATGCGTCGTACCAACATCGATGAATTACCGCAGTTTTTAAATGTATTGTCAGGGCAGATGTCGGTTGTAGGGCCACGTCCTCATATGTTAAAACATACCGAAGAATATTCGGCTCTTATCGATAATTACCTGGTAAGGCACTATGTAAAACCGGGAATAACAGGTTGGGCCCAGGTAAAAGGTTTGCGTGGTGAAACGAAAAAGCTATCAGCCATGGAAAACAGGGTGAAAGCCGATATGGAATACATAGAAAACTGGAGGTTCGCCTGGGATCTGAAGATTATCTGGCAAACGGTTTTTGGCCGACATGCCTATAAAAATGCTGCATAACAAAGAGGAGGAGTCGACAAAACATGAACACGATAAACGAACCCAAAGGAGCTTTTCCCTATCAACCACCAACAGAAGAGATAAAGCAACGGTATAAAGAAATTTTTGAGCTAAAGGAGCCGTTAAAAGTTCCCTTTCCAAAATTATGCTTTGATAAATTATTGGCTTCTTTTTTCGTCTTACTGTCTTTGCCTGTATTCTTGATTTTACTGCTGGTCAACTGGATAGAAGGTTTAGTTGTTAAAGAAAACAAAGGGCCTCTGTTTTTTTACTACTATGGTGTAAGCCGTGGAAAAAAGTTTAAGAAATGGAAAATACGCCTGATAAAAGAGAAATACATCGATAAAGAACTACAGGCCAAAGGTGACTGGCATGCCTATCAGAATGAATGGATGCCGGAAGCCCGCACATTTTTAGGCCGTTTTGTAAAAAAATTTTATATTGATGAGTTGCCACAATTCTTTCTTATCCTAAAAGGCGACATGTCGTTTGTGGGGCCCCGCCCCCTGGCTGTTCACCATTACGAAAGAGATCTGGCACAAGGTAACGTAACCCGTAAACTAGTCCGGGGTGGTTTGTTGGGATACGGACATATTCGTAAAGGAACACCTGAATTTGGAAACCCCATTTACGAGTACGAATACATACACCGCTATCTGCATTACTCGGCTCTAAAGCTTTTGGTTACCGACCTGTATGTTATTGCAAAAGGCATTTTAGTGGTGTTAAAGGGAGGAGGCCATTAACAAATGGGACGAATGGAGAACGAGAAACAGAACTGAAAATGATGATTACAGCCAGTATTGTACTATATAAAACATCAATGGCAGAATTAGAAAAAGTATGTCAATCCCTGTTTCAGGAAGATATCTTTTCCAAAATTATTATTGTTGATAATTCGCCTGATGACCGTTTAAAAAATGTTATACGGAACGATAAAATTGAATATATTTTTGTAGGGAAAAACCTGGGGTATGGAGCTGCACACAATATTGCCATCCGGAAGGTTTTGAATCAGTCAGAATTTCACCTGGCCTTAAATACCGACATCTTTTTCTCTCCGGGAGTTATTCCAAAAATAATTTCGTACTTCAAGAAACATCCAAAAACGGGCTTAATTCTTCCAAAGGTGTTAAACCTTAGAGGAGAAGTACAATACCTTGCGAAACTTCTTCCAACACCGTCGAATCTGATCATCCGGCTCTTTTTGCCCGAAAATATATTAAAAGAGAAACGAAAAAGGTACCAGTTAGCTTTTAACGGCTACAATACAACGATTGAAGCCCCTTGCCTTTCGGGATGTTTTATGTTTTTCAGAACAGAAGCCTTAAAAAAGGTAGGCCTGTTTGACCAACGTTTTTTCCTTTATGCCGAAGATTTTGATCTCTCCCGAAGAATTCATGAACACTATGAGACCATTTATTACCCAAAAGTAGAGATTACCCACTATCATCACCGCCACTCGTACAAGAGTGCACGAATGATGATGATTCATATGATCAATACGATTCGTTATTTTAATAAATGGGGATGGTTTTATGATCCTCAAAGATGGAAAACAAACAAACGAATACTGCAAGAATTGGATTATAAACTCAAACTAAAATCGAAACTGGAAGCCTTAAAACCTTCCAAAAAGAAAAAAAAGGTTTCCTGAATTGAGCGAAGTAACCGTTCAGCAACAATAGTTAAAAGTGCATACAGCTACCATGCGAATTCTTTCTCATGGTTATACCTACCAAGCAAATGGATTTGCATTCTAGTAAATGAAACTACAGTTCCAATTTTTTTCCACGCATAACAGGTTTTGAATAAAACAGTATCCATAAAAAGGAATTTATTTCACAATAGTCTACTCTTATTGAGCAACTTATTGTTTCCTTTTATCAGCTTTTCCTATGCGTCGCGGGTATTGGGACCAGAGGCTTTTGGAAAGATTCAGTTTATTCTGGTATTTGCCCAGTATTTTGTTTTACTGGCAGTCATTGGAATACCAACTTACGGCGTACGTGAAATTGCAAAAATCCGCCACGACCAGCCCCGAATAAGCAAAACAGTTTCGGAACTGCTGTTTTTAAACGGTATTAGTTCGCTTCTTTTGCTTTTGGTGTACCAGGGAGTTTTATTTTTGGTTCCCTGGTTTCACGACGATCAACAACTTTACCTGCTGGGAGGTTTAATTGTAATATTTGCCTTCTCCAACCTCGACTGGTATTACAAAGGTATGGAGCAATTTCGCTTTTTATCGATGCGGTCCATAAGCATAAAAGCAATTTCGCTGGTGGCTTTGTTTCTTTTTGTAAAAACAAAAGAAGACTTGTTCGTTTATTTTATTGTGGTCATTTTTTCGATTTTAGCCAATCACTTATGGAATTTGTGGGGAGTTCGTAAAATCATCTCTTTAAAAGTAAACGAATTAGAACTAAAACGACATCTTCCGGCCTTGCTAACTTTGCTGGGTACTTCGGTATCCATTAGTATTTATTCGGTCATCGATACCTTGTTCCTGGGTTTTTTGTCCGACGATACAGCAGTTGGACTTTATAGCGCAGCCGTGAAGATCAATAAAATTACCATTCCGGTACTGATAGCGCTGGGTACGGTATTAATACCCCGTATTACACAAAGCCTTGAGAGAAGGGATAAAATTCAGATAAATCAATTGATAAACCAATCCTTTGCTTTTACCTGCTTATTGGGCGTACCCGTTAGTTTTGGGCTTTTTCTTTTTGCCAAAGAGTTTATTATCTCTATCTCTGGACCGGAATTCGCCAATGCGGTGCTGACCATGAAAATTAGTGCACCTTTGGCACTGATAATAGGTATTGCACATATTTTTGGGTTTCAATTGCTAATACCGGCAGGCTACGAACGAAAATACCTCCGGGCAACGCTTGCAGGAGTAGTCGTGAGCATAGCTCTAAACCTGTTACTCATTGGAAGCTTTAAAGATAAAGGAGCAGCTGTTGCTACCCTTTCAAGCGAAATTATAGTAACCGCAATCGCCGGCTATTTCACCTATAAACTCATAAAAATAAAACTGGATTGGGGAATACTTTCGAAAGCTTTTCTGTCGTGTTTACTTTTTATTCCCATTGCCTATGGTGTGCGTACGATTTCAGATAATGAAGTCATCCGCCTTTTAATTGCCGTTCCGCTGTCGGCTTTGGTGTATTTTGGTATACAAGCCTGGATATTTAAGAATCCCTTAATCGGTAAAGCTTTTGCCTTTGCCAGAACAAGAGGATGGATACCGACTGCTTTAAACGGGAGAAAAGGCAGGATAAAGTAGTAACAGGACAAACAATTTCTCAAAAAAGTCATGGAAGGACTAAACACAAATAACCGTGTGCGAAATACACGGTGAATAAACATGAAGACATGAGCCCCGAAGGGGTTGAATAATCTCCTTCGCTGGCGCGGATTCCTTGGAAAAAAGTCCAGTAAGGGAAGACCAAACAGGAAATCAAAACAGAAACCTGAATTAATTCACGCAAAGAACGTCCTACGCCAACTGGCAGATCAGGCGTAACAAACAAAACAATCCCCTGATAAGTTACAGCGATAAAAACTCAAATCCGAGGAATCTTTAGATATCAAAAAATCTCATGGAAAAGACCACAGGAAAAACGAAATTGGAACGACATATTCTTGCAGCGCAAAAAGCGTTCAGGAGTAAACCAACGGGCTGATTGCGCCGCTTTATTCGTTGCGCTCATACCCCTCCGAGTTAAAACCCGGGAATATTAATATCAAATCTCTATGGGATTACAAATCCGCGCCAGCTAGACGACAGAACAGAAAAACATATTTCTAAACAAGAACATTATTCAAATCACGTTAAGATCGTTCCCCTTTAGGGTGCAGGAGTAAAAACCATAGGGGCAAACCCCCAACACATTATAGCATTGTCCGTAAGGGTGATGGTTTTAGAACAGAAATACTACACTCCCATCAAAAACAAGAAAAAACAGAATATGACCTGGAAATATTATCTATTAGTAGCTTTCGCACTTGTTGTTACCGAACAAGTTGGTGCGCAAGCGCTTTCAAGCAACTTTGAACATCTGGAAGATTATTACCGAAGAGAACAATTACTCGGTAATATAGAGGCGGATTATTCTTTTGTATCCTATCCCCTCTTTCCTACTGAGGCTTTTGGAGTGAAAGATCCGCATCGACCAAACGAAACTACTGGAAGTTTTTTTGACCGGGATGTTAATAAACTTTTGGGGAAACGTTTGCCTTCAGATCTTTCGCTAAAGCTTCTTCCTTTGGTTTGGACCAATCAATACAACTCGCACCATCCGGGAGACTGGAACGATGGCACGATGATTCCTGCCAAAGGCTATCAGACCTTCGTTAGCAGTGGCCTTTATTTTAATGTTGCCTTTGGCGATAAACTACCTTCTCTCTCTGTAAAAATACAACCTGAATATGTTTACGCTTCCAATCCTGAGTATGATGGATTCCCGTTAACACGTGAAAATCCGGAGCTGGCTACTTTAAGATGGGCCCAATATTATTTTAATACCTTAAACTATATCGACCAGCCGGAACGTTTTGGCGAAGACGCCTACAACCAGTTTAACTGGGGACAAAGCAGTGTTCGTTTGAACTACAAATCCATTTCGCTGGGCTATTCCAATGAAAATCTATGGTGGGGCCCCGGCAGAAGAAATAGCCTTTTAATGACCAATACGGCACCAGGATTTCGACATTTCACCTTAAATACCACCAGCCCAATTCGAACATCGATTGGTTCATTTGAAGGACAAATTGTAATGGGAACCTTGGTCGCTTCGGGCTACCCGCCACCAAATACAGAAGTAAAAGACCATAACGGCATGCTCTTTTATTCACCTAAACGGCAAGACGACCGTTATTTTAACGGAATGATACTGAATTACAGCCCCAAATGGGTAAAGGGCCTCCACCTGGGTTTAATACGTAGTTTCCAGATGTATAAGATCGATATGGACAACTCTTTCGACGCATATCTCCCTGTTTTTAGTTCTTTCCGGGAAAAAAAGCTCGTAAAACAAGCTGAGGATCTGGAGGAAGGAGAACTGAGTAATCACCAGAAAAGAGATTCGTACTACTCCTTTTTTATGCGTTATGTCTGGGCAAAAGCACATGTTGAAATATATGCGGAATATGGCCTGGCCGACAATCATTGGGATGGAAGAGATTTTATGGTGGAAATGGAACATTCAAGGGCCTTCAATTATGGATTCAGAAAACTGATTGAACTCCCTTCAGAGGAGCAAGTGATTCAGGTGGGAATGGAAATCACCCATTTGGCAAAAAATCCAACATCAGTATTAAGAGGAGCCCAGGGAACATACAAACAAGGCAGCAAAACCTGGTACACCGGCGTTGGTGTTCGTCAGGGATACACCCACCAGGGACAACTACTGGGTGCCGGAATTGGGCCGGGCAGCAACCTGCTTAGTTTGAATGTAGGCTGGAACAAAGGATTGAAAGGGATCGGACTTCAATTGGAAAGATACGCGCACAATGAAGATTTCCACAATGAGACCGTAAAGGATGTGCGAATGCATTGGGTAGACCTGGCAACTGCATTAAACGGAAATTGGAATTATAAAAATTTACTGTTTTCATTAAATTTAAAATTTGTTGGAGCTAAAAACTACCAGTGGATTTACGATTTTAACCCCGAGGAATACTGGGATAACAGTCGAGGTACAGATGTTTTCAATTTCCACGGAAAACTGGGAATTATGTACCGCTTTTAGTATCAAGTTGAGAACAGCTTTGCTGATCGAATTGAAAATCGGCCATAGCCAAATGTCGGGAACAAAAGAGTTGCAAGCTACAAGTTACGAGTTTGTATCGAGCATCCAGTACAAAGGCAAAAAAGATCTTAAGGATTTTACCACAGAGTTACTCCGAGAAATCACAGAGTTACACAGAGAATTGGACAGAATGTTAAGAACTACAATTTATCAGTTTTAAAATTCAATAGTATCAAATTGAGCAAAGCAGAATCCCGACAGAAATCGTCGGGGCATCAAGTATCAAACATCAAATATCTCATATCATGTACACCAAATATAAACACCTGATTTTTTTATCCATGCTATTTTTTATTGGCGTAGAAAGTTGTATCGCTCAATCCTTATCCTTAAATAAACAAAATCTGAATGACTATTACCGTCGTCAGCAATTGCTGGGGAATATGAATCCGACCATTTCTTTTACCTCCCGGCCATTATTTTCGGAAGCGCTGGAAAAAGATGATATTTTTGATCCTGAAAACAGTCTGGATAATTCGAGCCTCATCAACTTCGATGGCAGCTTTTTCTTTCATAAACAAAGAGGACAGTTTACCCTGCTTCCGGGAAGTCTGCTGAACCAATATAACAGTCATCATCCGGAGGGAATAAACGATGGTTCGATGATTCCGGCCCGGGGTGCACAAATGCGCGCCGATCTGGGATTCTATTTCAAATACAGCCTGCTGAGTATAACTTTTAATCCAGAATTTGTTTATGCACACAATAAATTATTCGATGGTTTTCCCTCCGGTTATAAAACCACTTTGAATTTGCAATTTCCGAACACAAAAGGAACAATTGATTTGCCGGAACGGTTGGATGGTTTTAATTATACTAAACTCTTTTGGGGACAAAGCAGTGTTCGCTTAACGTATAAACCTATCTCCATTGGCCTTTCCTCAGAAAACCTTTGGTGGGGACCGGGGTATAAAAATTCACTTTTGATGACCAATTCCGCATCGGGCTTTTTACATCTTACTTTAAATACCGTGCGTCCCATAAAGACCCCAATTGGTTCGTTCGAAGGACAAATTATTGCAGGAAAGCTGGAAGAATCAGGTTACACGGAAGGTTTACCGGATGACTGGCGCTATTTAAATGCTATGGTACTGAGCTACCAACCCCGTTGGGTACCGGGTTTATTTTTGGGCTTTACCCGAAGCTTCCAGACCTACTCGGAAGATATAGGGTCAGGATTTTCGGATTATCTGCCTGTATTCAGCTTTCTATCAAAGAGTTCGAATGGATCCAATGAAGAAGTAGACAGTCAGCGGCAGAATCAGCTTATTTCGCTTTTTGTCAGATGGCTTTTCCCTGAATCCCATGGCGAGATATATTTTGAATTTGGCCGAGAAGACCATTCCTGGGACATGCGTGACTTTTTTCTGGAACCAACGCATACTTCAGCCTATATTCTTGGAGCACATAAATTATTGGGATTTAAAGGAAAACGTTATTTCCAGGTTCGCGGGGAAATTACCCAGATGTCTTCAAATCAAACTACCATTAATCGACATCGTGATTATGGTAACGGTAGAGGAGGATATTCTTGGTATTATCATGGACTGGTTAAACATGGCTATACACACGAAGGTCAGTTAATTGGTGCTGGTTTAGATCCTACGAGTAATATTCAAACATTAGAGATAACTTGGAACAATGGACTGAAACAAATCGGTTTAGAATTGGAACGTTATGTACATGGAAATGGTTTTTGGTTTTCACGTATCACCGATTTTAGATCAAACTGGGTGGATTTAAGCACTTCGGTTTTTACCAACTGGGATTATAAAAACTTCCTGATATATGGTAAAATAAAACTGATTAGCAGTAGAAACTACCAGTGGTTGTACGAACCTACATGGACCGAAGTACAAGCCGATTACTGGACACATACTGACAATACATTTAACCTGCATACGCAATTGGGTATATCCTACAGGTTTTAAACACTTTAATTGCATAATAATTCGTATTTAAATGATTTCGGTTATTATACCCACATACAACAGAAGTTCCAGTATTGAAAGATCGATACGCAGTGTTCTTGATCAAAGTTATACAGTTATTGAACTTATAGTTGTTGATGACTGCTCAACAGACAATACAGAAAAGCTTGTAAGGTCGATAAACGATAACCGACTGGTATATTATAAGCTGGAAAAGAACAGTGGAGCTAGCTATGCCCGTAATTGTGGTATAAAGAAAGCCAAAGGCAAGTATATTGCATTTCAGGACAGTGACGATACCTGGCGCCCCAACTACCTGGAAACCCAGCTCAATACCTTCTTAAAAGTTGAAGATACATATGATGCCCAGATATGCCGCTTCAGCTATTTAATGGACAATGAGGAAAGGATCTCGCCAGCCAGAAAAGATATAAAAGACGGAATTTCTCTGGAGAAGCTGTTTTTAAAAAATGTTGTGGGCACACCGGTTTTAATTGTAAAAAAAGAAACACTGGAAGAAATTGGCGGTTTTGACAGTAATTTACCCGCTTTTCAGGACTGGGACCTGGCCTTAAGGTTATATCTTAACAAACACAAAATCAATGCGATTCAAAATGTTCTGGTTGATGTTTGTGTTTCCGATGATTCAATAACTAGAAACAATACGAAAAGAATAAATGCTTTGGAAAGCCTGTTTGAAAAACACAGGACTTATCTGACAGGGAACCATAGAAGCCATTACAATTTTTCTTATGCCGCCTATTCATTATACCGTTTGCACCAACCTGAAAAAAGAATGAAATATTTTTTTAACTGCTTTCAACTTTGTCCTTTCAATTGCCTTAATTTACGCCTAATTGTACACGAAATAGTTTTAGCTTTAAAACAGAAGTAAAGGTCTTTACATGAGAGAGAAAGAAGAAAATATTGTCGTCTTAATATTGAATTACAACTCATGGAAATCAACGATTGACTATGTGCATTTGTTACGCAAACAAACAAATGTAAAACTATCAGTTCTTATCGTCGACAACTGTTCTCCAGACCGGTCTTTTGAACAACTTTCAGAATATTATACCGATTCTACTGATGTGGAAGTGATTAAAAGCGAACACAATGGAGGATATGCCTATGGTAACAACTTCGGTCTTAATTACCTTATTCAAAAAGGGACTAACCGGGATACTTTTGTTGCTATATCAAACAACGACATTACCATTGAAAACAACCTGCTGTTAAATAAACTTACAGAAAGCTACATCAGATGTAAGAATGTGGCCTTCATCTCTCCTGTAATGTACATAGGAGGCAAAGTAGCTCCCAATTTTGCATGGCGTATTCCCGATATGAAATACGATATTTCAACCGTAGTTAGTTCTGATCGGGCAAAAGCTAATACTGCCATTTACTACCCTTTACCATTAAGTAAAACAAAAAAATTTACAAAGGAAAATGACGAAGACTTATTTCCTGCAGAGTGCATTCCGGGTGCTTTTTTTATGGGTAGATTAAGCACTTTCCAAAACATTGCTTTTTTTGATGAAAGGACCTTTCTTTTTGGCGAAGAAAGGATTATTGCAAAAAAGGTAAAGGATGCCGGACTTTGCAATTACATAGCACTTAACCTTAGTTATGATCACCAGATTTCAACCGTTATTGACAAAGAGACAGATCTTGTTTCCAGGCTGACTCATATTTTAAACAGCAGAATCGTTTATTACAAGTACCATTCGAACAAAAATGTATTAAAAGTAACATTTCTTAAAATATTCTACTCGCTATATTTGACAGTTGCAAGAATCCGGCAAAAGGTTAAGGGATACAAATAATTTTAATAGGATACATTAATTACTTTTCAAGGCAGAACCCGGACAAATTTTCAGGTTACATAATACTACATACAATTGATTTTCAAGACACAACAATTATACAAGCAGCACTTCACTTTGTTAGTCAATACATTTGTAACACTGTTGTTTGTGGATGTAATTATTGATCCTAGCAATAAAATATTTCACATTAAATATATTTTATTTTTAGGAGTATTTTTTCTTTGGTTACCCCTGCAGTATAAAAAAACAATAATACTATCGAAACAAATATTTTTCACTATGGCATTCGTTGGCTTTTTTATGCCTTTTTATGCCTTGTCGGTTGGGCTCATAAAAAACTTTGCCAACAACAGCACTATAGCTGAGTTGGTTTATCTTAACTCCTTTTTCTTTTTTTTTCTGGTTATGGTTATTGTAACAGAAAACATTCAGCTTCGCCCCATTTTGAATATATCAGCTCTATTGCTAATTGTTATAACCGTATTTTCTTACATTTTACCATTAATCAATCCCGACCTTTTTGCAAAGCTATATGCGTTTTTTGTTATGGAAAAAGATGTAGCCGTTTATGCACTTCGTAATTACGGCAGTTTTACCCTTTTAATGGTGTTTTATAAAACGTCACCGATACTTGTATTTCCACTAGCCTGGTACCTACATAGGCTATTAATTTTAAAAATTAAAAAGAACAGAGCCGGTCAGATTCTATTTATATTGGCGATAGCTGCCACCCTATTCCTATCCGGTACACGGGCAAATATTTTATCCATGGGATTGATTGTTCTTTTTTACCTTCTCTTTTATACCTATAAAACTTCAAAGCCATTTGCTTTACTTGTTGCCTTCATTTATTTAGTCGGTTCTTTTTATGGGGCAAACATGATGGTAGATTTTTTTTTAAACCGTTCTGAAATATCGAATCAGATCAAGCTGGGCCACTTGTTTTCTTATATCCAACATTTTTCAAATCAGACTGATATTTTGCTCTTTGGTCAGGGAATTGGGAGCACCATGTATACAACGGGTATAAACAGGATTGTAAGCGTTACAGAATTAACTTATTTTGAATTGATAAGAGTTTGGGGATTACCTGTTTCAATAATCTTTGTTTTCATTCTATTTATTCCAATCTATTATGAAATAAAAAGCGGCTCCATAAGTTACCTATTTATTGCCTACCTTGCTTATCTCTTTATTGCAGGTACCAACCCGCTCCTGCTAAGTTCCACCGGAATGTTAGTACTGGTTTATGTTTTTTCTCAAACTTTTTCTGTGGGTACCCAAGACGATGAACGATCATGAAGATAGAGATTTTACTGGCAACATATAATAGCGCAAATTACCTCAGGGATCTTCTCGATTCGCTTGTTGCACAATCGTATGCCAAC